>CAKZZK010000100.1 GCA_937885235.1 uncultured Treponema sp. | reverse complement strand
GACATGTATTTCCTGATGAGCGCGTCCTGCGTCACGTCGGCTTCCTTCATCGATGTGAGGAGCGCAATCTTTCGGGAGAAGGTCGCCTTGCTCGGAACCCTGGGGAAACCGCAGATCAGGCGCAGGTTGCTGTCACCCATGAGCCTTTTCCTTACATCCTCGATGCACCTCATGTGCAGTACGCTCATCGCAATAAGCGCGCGTCGGAACCCAAAAAGACCGTATGACGGCCTTCCCATATGGTGTGATGGTTCGTCCAGAGGATTTACAAATTCGATAATCTTGATGGTTCTGTAAAGATTGAGCTGCTCTTCTGTCAGCCTCTCCTCACAGAACGGCTGGAGCTTATTCTCAAGGTCAAGAAGCCCTTGCCTTGCGTCGATGGTTTGTGCTAGTATTCTGATAGTTGCTTCCCTCTGTGTCTTAGGTTTCTTTTCAATTACCATTATAACACATTGGGAAGCTTTTTTTTAGCCGAGACCGCTAATACTTTTGAAACTGGCTCGAAAGCTTCCCTACGGCAGATTTGTATTTGTTTGATACATTTGATGGTTTTGATGAAAGAGATATTCAGAAAGATAAAGAGATGAAGTTGTCTGACTATCAAAGCGCTTATTTTAACCAAACGGATGAAAGATGCGTTATGGCGAAAATGGCATATCCTGAAAAGGTTCACATAGTAAAAGGGTATTTTCCAGAAACGACAGCTTTGGTTAATCCCAATAACCATTATTTGTTTGTAAATTTGGATTTTGATTTGTATGAGCCGACCCTTGCAGGGGTACAGTATTTTTTCCCAAGAATGATAGAGGGCGGCGTTATTTTGGTGCATGATTATTTTCACATGAATTATAAGGGAGTAAGTAAGGCTGTTCTTGATTATAATGAATTTATCTTAAATCGTTATGGGGGGGGGGTAGTAAAACTTCCTATAGGAGATCATATTAGCATAGCACTAGTGAAATCTTAGAATCTTTTTGAGTTAAGTGCAATATTTGATAAAGAGGTAGGACAGATGGAAGCGCTCAAATACTTTGTGATCGATGTTGATGGAACGATGACTGATTCGGGAATTTATTATGATGACGAGGGTAATGAACTGAAGCGTTTTTCCACGAGGGACGGGGAAGCCATAAAGCTTGCCAGAAGCCTTGGAATAAAAATCATAGTGCTTACGGGGCGAAGCTGCAATGCCACAAAGCGCAGGATGGAGGAATTGCACATTGATTTCTTTTCACAGGCTGTGCTTGACAAATATGTTTGGCTGGCTGAGTTTTTGCAAAAAAACAGCATTAGGAGGGAGGAATTGGGATATATCGGAGATGATATTAATGATTTTAAGGCAATGGACTTGGCAGAATTTGTTGGCTGTCCTTCCGATAGCTGTCGTGAAGTCATTGCACGGGCTGACTATATCAGTACGGTGCAGGGTGGACATGGCGCTGTTCGGGACATACTGGAATATTATCTCCGCAGCATCGGGCAGTGGGAAGAGGCGTTTAGCAAGGTATACGGAGTATATCGATGAAATTTGAAGGGGAAAAGTATGACCATAAAATTGTGTGATTACACGCTGCGGGCAGGAGGAATAACCAGTGCTCAGCGTGCCGCTGTTGCAGCGGGGCTTGCAGATGCGGGCATAGAGCATATCGAGCTTGGCTGCCTGTCTGCGGGAGAGGCTTTGACGGATTATTACCCGCTTGCGGAGGGAGCAGGTGCCTCCTGTTCCGTGATGATAGATACGGAGCGCTTTGATTGCGCAGCTTTGCCCGAATGCAATGGAAAGATTGCGCGGATTCGCTTGCCGTTGAGGCAGGGAAATGCGGACAGAGTGCTAAAGGCTGTGGCTGTGCTTGCCGCCAAAGGATATAGTTCCGTCTGCGATCTTGTCGGAGCGTATGACTATTCTGACCGGGAGCTCATAAGCCTCTGCGAGTCATTTGGCAGTACAGGCATAGACCAGCTGAACATCGTAGACGGCGCGAGACTTTCGGATAGCCGTCTTATTCAGCGTATCGCATTGATTTTGGACAATAATCTTGCCGCCTCTGTGAAGATTGGGCTCCGCAGCGAGGGAAACAGCGGGCTTGCGCGTTTTGTTGCGGACAGCTTTCTCGGCACGGCTTTCCGAAAAGAGCGGGCGCTCGTCATCGAAGGAACGCTGCTGGGCAGAGGGACTGGTTACGGCTCTGTCTGCACTGAATGTATGGCGGATATGCTTTCGGAGGATTTCGGTGCCCGTTACGATTACGGTAAACTCATCCGGCTCATCAGCGATGCCATCCCGGAAGCAAACCGTGACCCCGGAAACATCGGGGCGTATCACCCGGTCTTTTACCTCGCGGCAAAGAATCAGGTTGACGGGGATTATGGCAGATACTTTCTTTCCCGCGGCATTCCCCTGAGCGGCTTGGATGCCCTGCTGAAAAAGCTCGCGGAAACGCAACGCTTCTGCCTTTTTGACGAGTCTGTGGCGGAGCAGATGCTCGCTTGAAAGGCTCAGAGCAGGTGCGGATTAAAATGCCCACGCTGTATTAAAGCCCAAAATCCGCTCGCACTGCACGTTTTTTATCATATTCATCTGTGCAAGGCGCCGTTCTGTGAATTTCTCGTCACAGGGGACGGTCAGCGCCGTGTCGCGGATTTCTGTAACGCATTTTTTGATTTCCGGCGTCAGGACCGCGCGGGCGGGGGCAACATAGTCGCTGCCGATTACGGGGCCCCTTTGGGAAAGACATTCGTCAAAGTCCAGTTCCGGCTTGCCAAAGTCACAGCCTTCCTCGGCAAAAGGGACAAACGCCATATTGAAGTCAAAGCAGGGGTTCAAGCCTGTCCGCTCAAAAGTCTCGTTGCTCACGAGGAAACCAAAGTTGCCAAAGTGGCGGTCGCAGTTGAGCGTGATGCAATCTGCAACAATCATGCGGCGGAATGCGTCCTCGCAGTTGAATTCTTGGTAGATTTCAAATGTTTCGGGGAGCCCGTATTTTATTCCGCCCTTTAAGAACAGGCTGATTGGCTTGTATCCCAATTCAGGACTAGTGAAGAGCTTGCAATCCGATACGGTGTGCCCGTCATATTTTCTGAGTGTGTATTTTACCGACGTACAGATTTTTTCAAATACTTGGCTTGCCAGAACTTCTCCGTAAGGTTCAAGCCCGCTGTTCCTCGCTCCGTTGCTGCCGGTTTTGATGAGATGGATGCCGTCCTTTTCGTTCAGCCAGCATTTGTCATAGGCTCCGTCCGTCGTGAGTTCTGGCGATGTTGTGGACATCTGTATTCCAAAAAGACCGTTGCCATCAAAGGAGAGCTTGGACACCACTTCGTCAAAGCTGTTTTCATATAGATTTAAGTCATTCCAGCTTACGTTTTCGGCATTGCTTTTTACCCAAAGGGTATCCGTCAGGGAAAGGCAGTGTGTGAGGGCTATGAAGCCGCTCTTTGTTTTGCCGCCGCACATTTCAAGAATCCTGTTTACGTGCGCCCTGTGCTTGGCGGCACTCCTGTTTGAAACCCAGACAGACAATGGCTCGCACCAAAACGGCAGGGGAGCGTATTTCTTGACAATCTTGCAAAGCTCAAGTTCGCCTTTGCCTTCAATGACAAAGTCGCAGAGAGGAGTTTCTTTGTTTATAAGCGTGTAAAGCAGTCTTTCCATGACAAGACAGTATAGCATAGTTTTCCCCGTTTGTGGGGAGGGGAAAACTATGCTTGTAAAAACACATTTTTTTCTATATTATTGCCTCATACAGATGGCATCCTTTCTTCCTGTCTGCCGTGAGGATATGCTTTCGCGCGGCATCGATTCGCTGGATTTTGTCTTTGTCTCAGGCGACGCCTATGTTGACCACGCCTCCTTTGCGGCTGCTCTGCTTGGGCGGCTTTTGGAATCGCACGGCTACACGGTGGGCATCCTTGCGCAGCCTGACTGGCACACGGCGGAGTCATTCAAGGAATTTGGACGGCCAAAGCTTGCTTTCCTCGTGAGTGCGGGAGCGATGGACAGCATGGTGAGCAACTACACCGCCAACAACAAGCCCCGTTCTGAAGATGCCTATGCCCACGGAGGAATGGCAGGGCACAGACCCGACCGTGCTACCATTGCTTATGTGTCAAAAATCCGCGAAGCCTACAAGGGCGTAAACGTCATCATCGGCGGCATAGAGGCAAGCCTGCGCCGCACGAGCCATTATGACTACTGGTCGGGCACCGTCCGCCGCTCCCTGCTTTTGGACAGCAAAGCAGACCTTTTGCTCTACGGCATGGGTGAGCATTCTATCGTGGAAGTGGCAGGGCTGCTCAGGTCAGGGCTGAGCGCGAGGGAGGTACGCGGCGTAAGGGGCAGCTGCTGGTACACAGGCAAGGCGTCGGAACTGCCTCCATACGCGGAGCTTCCCGTGCTTTCCGATATTCCGCAGGGCAAGGACGCGTCTGCCATGCCCCTCGTCGCGGCGGGAGTGGAAGCGGGAAAAGCACTCATGCTCCCCTCGTTTGCCGAAGTCAGCAGGGACAAGGAGCTCTTTGCTTACTCCTACCTCGTGCAGGAACAGAATGCGGATGCCATCAACGGGCGCGTGCTCATCGAAGCAGCTGACAGCCGCTTCGTAGTGCAGGAAAAGGCGGCACTGCCGCTGGAAACCGCGGAGCTCGATGCGGTATACGCGCTCCCCTTTACGCGCCGCTGGCACCCGATGTATGACGCAAAGGCTGAAAACGGCAAAACAGGGGTGCCTGCGCTTTCGGAAGTGAAGTTCAGCCTGACGAGCTGCAGGGGCTGCTTTGGCGCGTGCAGCTTCTGTGCCATCACCTTCCATCAGGGAAGGCGCATACAATCCCGCAGCCATGAGAGCTTGATACAAGAGGCAAAGCAGATGGTGCAGGATGTGGACTTCAAGGGCTATATCCATGATGTAGGAGGACCTACCGCGAACTTCCGGCAGGATGCCTGTCCTGCCCAGAAAGAGCGCGGTGCCTGCCCCACGAAAGACTGTATGGGGGTGGAACCTTGTGCGAATGTGAAGGTGAGCCATGCCGACTACGTGGCGCTGTTGCAGAAGCTCCGTGCGCTTCCCGGTGTAAAGAAGGTGTTCATCCGCTCGGGAATACGCTTTGACTATCTGATGATGGACAAGGACAAGAGTTTTTTCCGCGAGCTCTGTGCCCACCATATCAGCGGCCAGCTGAAAGTCGCGCCTGAACACGTGAACGACGGTGTGCTGCGCCTTATGCGCAAGAGCACACACCGTGTCTACGAGGATTTTTCTGCCGAATATGCAAAAATCAACAAGGAGCTTGGCAAGAAGCAGTTCCTCGTTCCCTATTACATTGCGGGGCACCCCGGCGCTGGCTTGAACGAAGCGATAGACGTTGCCCTCTACCTTAAAAAGACCGGCTTTGTGCCTGATCAAGTGCAGGATTTCTATCCCACGCCCGGCAGCCTTGCCACCTGCATGTACTACACGGCTCTCAATCCCCACGAACGTATGCCCGACGGTCATTTTGCCCCCGTCTATGTGGCCCGCGGAGCCCGTGAACGGCGCCTGCAGCGCGCGCTTCTGCAATACACGCATCCCCAAAACAAGCCCCTCGTCATAGAGGCGCTCAAAGCGGCAGGGCGCATGGAGCTGCTCAGGGTATTTTATCCGCGTTGAAACAGCAGCAAGAAAAAGGAGCTATATTTTATGGAAAACATATCGCTGATACTCACTGACTTGGATGGAACGCTTTTCCACAATGACAGGTCGGTGTCCGACTATACAAAAAGCTAGACGTCATCATCGCAAACGGGGGCGGATTGGTGCTATATAGCGGGAATTGCAATATGTCTGCGACACGAATGAAAATGATGGCGTTGCCCGATTTATCCGAATGCGTTTTCTCCCTTGCTAAACACTGAAAAGCTGTGATATACTTATACTATGGATAATAAAAGGCTGCTTCGCGCATTTCGTGATTGTGCGATGCTTTTAAGTGTCGTCAGCTTGCTGGTGGCCGGATTCCTGCTGATACGTTATGTCACTTCCATTTCAAACAAGGAGGTGGTAAAAGAGCAGGTTCCCATAGAAGTGACGCATCGGGTGCTGTTTATCTGTTCCCATAACCCTCTCTACTTTACCTATGCATCACAGGTGCGGGGACTGGAAAAGAGTTTGTACCCCAAGGGCATTGAATACGATGTCGTCTACATGGATGCCAAGAATTATAATACAAAGAATGATGTGCTTGTCTTCCATGATTTCTTAAAAGCCCGTCTGGAGAACCGCACGGATTATGAGGCGGTGCTTCTCGGCGATGACAATGCGCTTCAATTTGCCTTGGACTATCAGGACGAGCTCTTTGCGGGGCTTCCCATGGTTTTCTTTGCCATAAACGACATTGACCTTGCGCAGGAAGCCGCGCGCAATCCGTATATCACAGGCTTCTACGAGAACACATACCTGTTGCAGACCATCGGGCTTGCGACTCGGCTCTTCCCTGCGGTGACAAAGCTTGTCGCCCTGCATGATAACTCTGCGGCGGGCATTGCGGATACGCAGGTTTTTGCAGACTACATAGCGGAGCATCCGCAATACACGCTCATAGACATAGACAGCTCGCTTATGACGCAGGCTGAACTCATCCTTGCGCTCGAAAACATCCCTTCTGATGCCCTTCTCTTTTATATGACCTGCTATACTGATAACAGCGGCAGGCTCTATTCGATGTATGCGCGGACAAACACAGTGGTGCAGCACACGCATGTGCCCATCTTCCGCAACTATGTGGGCGGTGAAAGGATGGGGGTGCTTGGCGGTATCTATATGGATTTTGAAGACCAGTGCGTGATGGCGGGAAACACGGTTGCAAAGGTGCTCGCCGGACAGAATATCGCTGAAATTCCGCTTAACTTGCAGACACCGAGCCGTTGTGCCTTTGACAACCGCCTCGTGCAGAAATACGGCATAGATGCCTCCTTGCTGCCGTCAAACACCTTCCTCTACAATCAGGGCTACAGTTTTATGCGTTACTATGGGCGTATGCTCCCCATAGCTATTCTGATAGTGCTTGCCCTGCTGTCAATGGTGATTGCGGCAAACCTCGGTTCGGCAAATATGCGCCTTGTTGCCGCGGAGCTGAGGACATCTCACGAAGAGCTCCGCGCTTCGCATGACCAGCTTTCGGAATCCCAAGAGCTGTTGCGCTATCAGGCAGAGTATGACGAGGTGCTCGACATCATGAACCGTCGGGCTATCACCGAATATATGCACAACACCCTTACGGCGGAGGATGTCTACTCCGTCGTGGTGATTGACATTGACGGCTTTAAAGAACTGAACGAAAGCTATGGTCATCAGGTGGCAGACAGCATCCTGCAGTACATTGTCGCCCTGCTCAAAAGCATGGGCAGGGACGATGGCTGGCAGATTGCCCGCTACGGTGGCGATGAATTCCTTCTGGTCATCCCGAACAAGTGCCTGACGCGGGATCACAAAATCGTCAAGGAGATCATGGACAGCATCCGTGCTCCCATTCCGCTGGGGGACGAAGCGATTGCCATTACCGCCAGCATGGGCATCTCCAATTCAGACGGACTTACATTGCCCGAACAGCACATCATCAATGCCGAAGCCGCCATGTACGAGGCGAAAGACAGGGGCCACAACGGTATGTCTCTCTATGGTGATGAGATGAAGGAAAAAGTCCGCGAGGAAAACCGCATCAAGGCAAAGCTTCTGGATGCTTTTGAGAACGACGGCTTCTATATGCTCTATCAGCCGCAGGTGAACGCCCAGACCAAAGAGGTGAGCGGCTTTGAAGCGCTTGTGCGCATGAAGGATAAGTCCGTCTTCCCCAGCCAGTTCATTCCGATTGCGGAGCATAACGGCTGGATTTGGCGCATAGGCAGGATTACTACGGAGCTTGTCATCAAGCAGCTTGCGGCGTGGCGCGATGCGGGGCACAAGCTGCATCCTGTTTCCGTCAACTTTTCAAGCAATCAGCTGAACGACCACGGCTACATAGACTTTATGAAGGGATTGCTTGAACGCTATGACATTCCCGCGCACTATCTGGAGATTGAAATCACTGAGAGCCTCTTCCTCGAAAAGAGTGCTCTTGGAGACAAGCTTTTCACCCAGTTCAAGGAGATGGGCATACGCTTGTTGATGGACGACTTTGGTACGGGATACTCTTCGCTCGGCTACCTCACCTATATCCCTGTGGACATCATCAAGCTGGATAAATCCTTGGTTGATGCCTACTTGAAGAACGGCAGCAAGAGCGCATTCATCCACGACATCATCCAGCTGGTGCACGACCTTGACAAAGAGATGATCATAGAGGGCGTGGAAGAGGAATGGCAGTTCAACAGCCTGCGTGACTTTGGTGCTAACACCATACAGGGCTACTATTTCAGCAAGCCCATTTCGGCGGACGAAGCGATAAGGTTTGAGCCCCGTTAGCGTAATTTGCGGAAGAGTTTTTCGAGTATGGAGTTAAACTCGTCCGTGGCTGCGCGGAGCTGCTTGAGGAAAGAGTTATCCTCGAGCGCTCCGAGCACGGCTTCCCGCTCTTCCTTGCTGCGGAAAGTGATGGAGCGGAAGAAGTCCGTGTAGTCTTTCTCGCGCGATACAATAGAAGAATCAAGCATATTCAGCGACACGTATGCCACATCCTTTGAGATGTCCTCGTACACCGCTTTTGAAAAAGAAGCGTAGGGCAGGTCATAAAGCCATTCCAGAATATACAGCGCATAGCGGGCAACGTAGTCCACATAATTTGACTGGCACTTGTTGTAGAAGTCATGCACCTGCTGCCAGTTTTTTATCTGTCCAATTTTTATCTCGGTAAAAAGCTCGAATACCTTGTCTTCGGGAATGATTTGCCCGCCGGCATTGATCCACTTTGTATACAGCGGCACCTTGCCAATCTGCTCGATGTGCTCCTTGCAGAGCTCGTCGGTTTGGTTTTCCAGCGTCCACTGCATGAGCGTCTCCACAGCGAAATACTTCAGTATACGGCGGTATTCACGGTATGCCTGAGCGGGGTGGTAGATGACGGCTCCGTGCTTTTTCTGGCAGCGGTCATCGGTGAGCAGAAACTGCGCGTCTCCGTTTTGATGGAGGTAATCCTTCGCTATCTGGTGCAGCTCATCCTCTCCGTGGGCATGGATTGCTCTGTCGCGGCTCTGCTCGAGAAAATCTGGACGGGGATTCTGCACGGTGGCGCTGTCGCAGGCAGCACTGGGCAGCTTTAAATAACGTCCGGTAAGCTCGATGAGTCGGGAGACTGCGGCAAGCACCTCCTGCATGGTGTCAGGGGCGAGGGGATTTGTCTCTATGTGCTGTACTTTTGTTATCCGCTTGTCACGGTCGGCAAATTTGAACTTGTTCCGCACGATGGCAAACATATTGTACATAAACCAGTAGGCGGGAATGATGTGTATGCCTTCGCCCTCCGCCCCCTCGGTCACAAGGGAAAAGGGATAGCCTATGTTCAGCTCGTACTGGTAGCTGCCCTTTGCCACGAGCACGAAGGAAGCAAAGCGGGAATCGTACTTGAAATCAGAGCACAACCCTGGCCAGAAGCCCCTGCCCGCAATCATCTCGCCATCGGGGGAACGGGAATTGTGGTTTGAGCCTATGGTTGCAGCGGAAGCGATGTTGCTCTGCCCCATGATAGTGGCGGCAATCAGAAAAGACGAGTTGTGATGCTGCTCGTGGAAAGGGAAAATCAGATTGTTCAACAACTCGCAGCAGGAGACGGTAGAATTGTCCCCCAGAATGGAGTTCAAGAGGCGTGCGCCGTACTTTAGCTGGCAGTTGCGTCCGATGACGAAGCGTACCGCCACCGCTTGATAAAAGACACGGCTTCCGTAGCCCATGATGCCGTTCACCAGCTCCACCCCTTCGCCAATCTGGCTTGGCTCCTGCTCGGAGGACAGCACGGTGATGTTCTTGAGCTTGAATGCACCCTTGATGTAGGCAAAGCTGCCGATTTTTGCATCTTTCAGAAGCGTGCAGTTCTTGATGACGGCATCATCTTCCACAATGCCAAAGGTATTGTTTTTTCCGTCATTGTCTGCCTCTGTCAGCTCCACAAAGCGCTGCATGAGCAGTTTGTCTTCACGGTAGCGGGACCACAGGTAGGCGTCTGCGGGAATCATATCGGTAAAGGCGAGCACGGAACGGTTGCCGTTTTCGTTGCCCACGCCAATCCAGATGCGGTTTGCTTCCGGTTCGCCCTCTTTCAGTATGCCTTCACCGAATTTTGAATGGCAGGTGCAGCTCATCTCTTGGATATTGAAGAGCATGACGCGGTTGCCGAGGCGGTAGTTGTCCAGATAGCTTACATTGTTGATAACGCAGTCATCGCCCACCGTCACGTTGTGCAGCACGGAGCGGTACACGCCTGTGGGCAATTCTAGGTCATGGTATTTCAATGTTGCGGGACGGATTGCTCCCAGAATGACGGTACCAGAAAACTCGCTCTGTATGATTTGCGCGGCGTTGAATTCCCCCGGTTCCTTGCTGACGAAGACATTCTGCCAGTCGGCATCAGAAGAAATGTTCCTGTTCTGTATCAGGATGTAGATTTCCTGCCGGCTAAGGCGCCTCTTCCCCTCCGGCAACGGCAGAACTTCCGCCTTATTTTTTTCTGAAAGTAAGGTCAATGTGGACATGCCGCTATTATACGAAAAAAAGCCCCCGCGGACAAGACCACGGGGGCTTTTATTATTTTAATTTGCCAGCAGTGCGTTCATCGCTTTGACGAACTGTGCGGGGTCTTTGAGTTCAGCACCGCCTACGAGGAGGGCTTGGTCTAGCAGTACCTCGCTTACCTGTGACACGTATTCATCGGTCACGGGACCTTCGAGCTTCTTGACAAGCTTGTGGTCGGCGTTGATTTCCAGAATGGGTTTGACCATAGACTGGCCGCCCTGTCCCATTGCCTTCATCATGCGTTCCATCTGCAAGGACGGATCGTTTTCGTCTATAACGATGCAGCTGGGGCTGTCGGAAAGGCGCTTGGAAAGCACCACGTCCTTTACACGCTCGCCGAGAGCCTTCTTGATTTTCTCCTGGACGGGCTTAAATTCCTTTTCCTTCTTTTCGGCTTCCTTCTTGTCAATGCCAAGCTCTTCATCGCTGCCGGCGCGGTTCACCGCTTTGAGCTCAAAATCCTTGTACTTGTTGTAGCCGGGGATAACGATGTCGTCAATGTCGTCTGCCATGATGAGCACCTCAAAGCCCTTCTTCTGGTAGGCCTCAAGGAGCGGAGACTCGCGCAGGTTCTTTTCGTCCGTACCGGTGATATAGTAGATGGCCTTCTGACCGCTCTGCATACGCTGCACGTAGTCCGCAAAGCTGGTCCAGTTTTCGTCCCCTGTGCCGCTCGCATCAGTGCTCTTGAAGCGCACGATTTCCGCAATCTCGTCGCGGTTAGCGTAGTCGGAATACAAGCCCTCTTTGAGCGGACGGTTGTAGGATTTGACGAATTTGTTCCATTTTTCGATGGCTGCCTTCTCATCATCGCTGGGATTTTCGCTCTTGCGCGCCTTGTCAGCTTCCTCCCCCATCTTCTTGAACTCGCCAAGCAGCTTCTTGACGGACTGGGTCTTGATTGTTTCCAGAATACGGTTCTGCTGCAGGATTTCGCGGCTCACATTGAGCGGCAAATCTTCGCTGTCAATTACGCCGCGCACAAAGCGCAGGTAGCTGGGCAAAAGCTCGCGGTCATCATCGGTGATGAACACGCGCTTGACGTAGAGCTTTACGCCGCTCTTGTAATCCGCCTGATACATATCAAAGGGAGCCACCTGCGGCACATAGAAGAGCGTGGTGTATTCCTGCGTTCCCTCTGCATGGGTATGTATGTGCATGAGCGGATCCGTGCCGTCATGGGAGAAGGTCTTGTAGAATTCGTTGTAGTCTTCTTTTTTAAGCTCGCTCTTGCTCTTGCGCCAGAGTGCGCTTGCACTGTTGATCTGGTCAACCTTGTTCTCGCTGCCCTCAGCCTTGCCGTCTTTGTTGTACTTGGTCTGCGTGTAATGCAGGTAGATGGGGAAAGCGATGTGATTGGAGTATTTCTTGATAAGGTCGTCAATCTTCCAGCGGCTTGCATAGTCCTTGCTGTCATCGTTCAGGTGCATTTCGATGGCGGAACCAGTCTTTGCCGCATCGTCAAAACCGTAGTCTTTGTAGCACGGGTCATCATCGGCAAGCGCTTCAATGTCGTAGGCATTGGTGCCGTCGGACTTCCAGTGCCAGACCTTGCCATCGCCCCCTGCCTTGCGGGTGTAGACGTCAATACGGCTTGCTGCCATAAACGCGCTGTAGAAGCCCACGCCGAACTGTCCGATGAGGTCGGAATTGTTCGTGCCGCTTGCAGAAAGCTGCTCGATGAATGCCTTGGTGCCTGAACGGGCTATGGTGCCGAGGTTGTCCGTCAAGTCCTTGTCATCCATGCCGATGCCGTTATCCTGCACGGTGAGGACCTTTTTGTCCTCGTTAAAGCTGATGTCGATGCGCGGCTCAAAAACAATGCCTTTGTACTTGTCATCTGACACAGTGAGATACTTGAGCTTGTCCAGTGCGTCCGAGGCGTTGGAGACAATCTCGCGCAGGAAGATGTCCTTGTTTGAATACATGGAATGGATAATAAGTTTAAGAAGCTGGTTCACTTCCGTCTGAAACTGATACGTCGCCATTTTTACGAAATCCTCTTATATAATAGTATAAAATGTTAGATTCGGTGAGTAATATAACAAAAAAGCTTGGAAACGGCAAATTCTCACAAATGATTGGGGGAGGTGTTACGAAATGTATGCCGGCATAAGAAAATGCCCCGTATTGATATAAAACAG
>CAKZZK010000099.1 GCA_937885235.1 uncultured Treponema sp. | reverse complement strand
CTTCAGCATATCACATTACCGCTTGTTTGTTGACTATTTTATCATGCCTCCTTTACCCGCCGTTTCCAGCAAGGTCGGCAGGAGATTTTCCCCTATCTTTATGCCTTGCAGGATGCTTTCCTCTGATTTTGCCTTGCCCGCATTGAGCCGCTTTGCCATCTGGTCATCGCGGCGGGCAAGTTTGAGGTATTTCCGCTTCAAGCTTGCTTTCTTTGTCTGGTCTGCGGCAGATTCATACACGCTGCGTCGAACACCATACAGAGTCCCTATCTCAGGCTGTAGCCGTATTGCCTCGCTTAAATCCGCTATGCTCTCTTCAAATTTATGCTCCATACGATATACAACAGCACGAATTGTATGAATCATTGCAAGCTCGTATGTTTCACTGGGACATAAAGCAGGCTGGTTAGTTCCCAGTCGGGTATACTTTCCTGTCTTAGCAAGGGATATATATGTCGCACAGTCCTTTTCCACCTCTGCTGCCGTTCCCACGAAAAGCCCGCAGTCTGCCCGCAAGTAAAGGGCATCTAGAAAATCCGGCTTAATGGCAAGGCTCTGAGAAAGCATTTTTACTGCTTCCTTGTACTTTTCTTTATGGACAAGGATAGCCGCAGCATTATAATATCCTTTATAGCTCTGAGGATTATACTGGATATCTTTTCTGAAATCAGCAAGGGCAAGGTCAAGATATTCCTCACCCCCCATCAGGATTTCCGCACGTCCGCGCCAATAATATCCCCGTGTACTATCAGAATCTAGTTCCATGGCACGGGAAAAAGCCTGTATTGACTGCAATGCCTTTTCTTTTACGCTTCCCTGTGAATCAGCAATAAGAAACAACAATGACATGCCCTTGTAACCATATCCCTCTGGCACATTAGGGAGCAACTCTATCTCCTTTTCAGCACATTCTACGACTTTTCTATGATCTCCCGCAAGAAGATAGATGTATGCGGCTGTACTATAAGCATATCCATTGCTGGGATTCAATATGAAGGAAGAAGCTATATCGGCGTATGCAGCTTCAAAGTTTCCTTCCTTCGCATACAGAAGTGCGCGGTAAAGATAGAGAGCATCTTTGTCATCCCTCTGCGTGTTAAGGGCTGCCGTTATTTCATCCTCGCTCATGTCAGAGACTTTTTTTGCTTCTGCATAAGCCGACAGGGAAAAAATACAAAAGGCAAACACCGTAATAGCGGCAAAAACTTTATTCATCATTCCCCCTGCTGCCGACGGAGCGGCAGACACGGAAGCCGATGAATACAGATGCCTCAAAAGGCTTTAACCCCGCACAATACGTGTTCGTACAAAAACTCTCGCTGTTCTGCCATCCCCCGCCTTTGAGAACCTTCCTCGTTCCTGTTGCAGCACCTTCTGGGTTTATCTGATCTCCGCCTTCATAAGTTACATACCAATCCCAGCACCATTCATGGACATTTCCGCTCATATCATATAAGCCTAGCTCATTTGCCTGCTTGGTGGCAACTTCCTGCGAGTCAGTGGTGTTTTTTTCATACCAGCCCACATCGTCCAAGGTATTGCTCCCGCTATAAGTGAAATTCTTGCTCTTATTCCCTCCCCGCGCTGCGAATTCCCATTCCGGCTCGGTAGGCAGACGGTAGCCGTCTGCGGAAAAATCACAGACCATTGCATCCCATGCGGCAAGTTCATCGGCAGCTGGAGCCGCGGCTTCCCCCTCGACATGGGGTGCTTTGCCCCATGTTTCTGTGTCAGTGCTTCCGTTCAGGCTGTAGCTAACATCATCAACTTAAGGACTGCTGTTTAAAATTTTCGAAATCCAGTAGAA
>CAKZZK010000098.1 GCA_937885235.1 uncultured Treponema sp. | reverse complement strand
AGGCTATTTTACTAAAACAACTTGCCTTGATGGAAAGTGGAAAACTTGGTAAAATGGAACTCTACTTCAAGCAGGCTTTTTCCTGAACGTATCTGTGTTTTCGGATCGGGCGGAGGAGCTGATCTTTTGTCTCTTTTTTTCGGGCAGGGAAGGCTGTCGGGAAAAGTGTGCGCGAAAGAGTAAAATGTGATGCCGATTTTGTATAGGAATGCAAGAGCTGTAAGCTTTGTCGGACGGGAGATAACAATTGTGCTTTCTGGTGATTATGAAGCTGAACAGACCCTCACTACAAATGGCGAAGGAACTGTTGTCTTTGAGAATGTTCCCATTGGGAGTAGCATAAGGGGCATTGCCTATATCTCCACAATGAACGATGAATACAGTGAGGACTGGCAATATGGCTACGCAGGGGCCTCCGATATTTTTATGGTCGTGGATGGCGAGAACAATGTGATTATCCCTATGACAAAGACATCAGATTTGGAGTATCGCGTTTCTGTATTGCCAAATCCTATCACAAGGAACGACAGCACGATAACGGTAAAGGCTGTCGGAGGCATAGCCGACAGACCCGAGCTGGGGGGAGTATACTTTTGGACAATTTTGGTGTGCAAGGATGCGGCTCCTGAATCAGGAAACATATATGACAGTGTGGGGCAATATTCTTATACGACTACATCGCCTGTTCTGAACATTCCCCTGTCCACTTCCCTTGATACGGATTTATGGGTTGAAGGAGAGGTATATACGTTCCAGATATATTCAAACTGGCATACCAACATTACTTCTGGTACTGGTTTTCCTATAAACCGTATATCCGAGAATAACTATTTCATCGAAAATATAGTCCATTGGTAGGCAGTCTCTTGTACGAGCTATAAAGCCTCTCGCTCAAACTCATGTTGTATGCTTGTTTCGGAACAGAAGTGGTTTCTTCCCTGACGCAATCTCCTTATAGCGGAAAGGTGGAGTACCCAATACACCGCTTGTAAAAGTGCGTGTGGGGGCACGAGGCAGAAGATTGCCGCGAGCGACAAATTTATATCGGCTTCCGTCCATGCAAGCATTGCGGGCCAAGAAAATCGATTATGTGCTGCTCAACGTCGCGGGGGCGAACCGCATCTGACCTTAGACGATCGCATCCTACAGAAAGACAGCGAAAAGGTGTTTGACGGGCTTTCTTATATAAGTATTCTACGGCAAACTGAATCTTTGTCGCATTAAAGCCTTTTTCCAATGGATAGATGAAATAAGTATTGTCCAGAGTGGAAAGCGTTACGCACTGACCTTTCCCCCTGTAGTCATATTCGGTATGAATGGAAAAGAGGCTGTCAGAAGGAAAGAAGAGCGTTTCCTCTTCCGCATGTCCGTAGTCAGTAAATGAAAGATAAAAGCCTTCTTCCGTATGCCTGAGCCTTCCGCTTCCGCAGTCAATAAAGTTTACCGCATTTGGAAGGGATTCTATGTGGACGGAAACATCAAGCGTGTAAGCGCCCCGGTCTATCTCGCGCATAACCTGTGCGCGCTCCCACTCATACCAGGCAGGAATATGGGAAAAGAATACGTCCTTGTCACGGTACGGCATCTCGCTGCCCTTTGTCCGCTCCAGCCTCCCGTAAATGCCCATCTGCCATGACGCATTGCATGCTGTGCAGGAAAGGCTTGCCCCGTCAGTCTGCATTGCAAATTCTGCTCCACAGACAGGACACTGGTAGAGAGGCTTTTCCAGACCTTCCGCACGGTCAGGGGAGGTGACTGCCATCTTTGTATCCCACTGCCACTGATACTCATCATAGCGCATAAACTCTGCAATGGCAGCATTCACTTCTTTCAGGGAGGCTTTCCGCAGCTCTTCCCGTGTAAAGACCTGTGTAATTGTTGCGTCAAGACGCACTTCCTTTCTCTTTTTAAGGTTCCAGATGGGCGACTGCAGGTAGTTTCCCCTCATGTTAATAATGACAAGGGGAACATCAAGCATCTTTGCAAGCTTACCAACCGCAGGAGAAAGCTCCGAGCTTGTTCCTACATTTGCATAGCGCGCCTCTGGGTACTGGACAAGAATGCCACCTCTCTTAATGACCTTCTGAATGTTCCGTATGAGCGCAAAGTCATTTATGAATTTCCGCGTTCCAAGGCAGTCGAGCTTCCGGTAAAAACATTCGCCGTACAGCTCAAAGCCTTCAAGCTCTGAAACATAATTTGCACGGTGGGGAAAGAGCGCAAGCGGCGTGACTATAAAGTCCATGAATGCATGGTGTGTTCCAAGCACAAGGTATGGCGGCTTTAGGCCTTTCATGCGCACCTTTGTAATCCTCAGCCTGCTCCCTCGGATCATGAAAAGCTCATACAGCCAGAAGAGTGGCGTTAGGAGGAGGCTCTGTTTGGGAGGTGTCCTGTCCCTGTCAAACGGTTTGGTAACTACCTTTTTCATTTTTTCTTACTCACAATAAAGTACAGCAGGGCGGTGCAGGGCAATAAGCGTTCCAAGCGCAACACATAAGAGCGAGAAGAGAATGTGAAATGACTGCGGAAGGTGAATGCCGAATAAATCCAAAAGGCTCATCATGGAGGAGGCGAAAATCTCTGCGCAGACGGCATACCAGGGGAAATTTATGGCAATGATGATTACCGTCATAAGGTGTACGCCGTTCTTCCCGAATATGGAGCGGAACCATATCCAGATGTCTATTCCGTAGCGTACCGAAAGAATGACTGGAAGCTGGTAGATGGCAAGCATAAGGATTGCTGCTGCAAATGCGCCGATAAGGAGCGGCTTAAATCCTACGAGGGTGGCAAGGTAAGACCCCTGCGTGTAGCTCCAGGTCGCAATGCAGTAGCCTCCCAGTACAAGGAGCGCGTCAAAAAAGCCATACTGCTTCTGCCTCGCCGTTACGGGAAGGATTCCGAATACAGCTTCTTTTTCAATCCGTTCATTTTCTTTCCTGTTCTAACAGTTTTTCTTGCAATATTTGCGTAAACTTTTTTTCTTCTTTCATGCTATTTGGTTCCTTTTTATCTGCATGCAGCCTATTATGCTGATTCTTTCTCTTTTTGTCTATGGGCGTCTACTTTTGCCTACTGATTTCCGTGACTGGCTTTTCTCTCAATAGACTTTTTTCTTAATCTATAGTAAAATGTAAACTTATGAAAACGCATACTTTTAAGGGGGGGATTTATCCCCGCGAGATGAAGGAGCTGAGCAAGGACTGTGCCATTGTCAATGCTTTTCCTTCGTCTAAGACGGTGACAATCCCCGTCACCATGGGCGGAGCACCCAATACACCGCTTGTAAAAGTGGGGGACGTGGTGGCACGGGGGCAGAAGATTGCCGCAAGCGACAAATTTATGTCGGCGCCCGTCCACGCAAGCATTGCCGGCAAGGTCAAAAAAATACAGACCTGCCTGGTAACCGGCAACATGGAGCTTCCCTGCATCACTATAGAGAGCGACGGCTCTGACCGCACCGAATTCATGGAGCCTTTGGACCCGTTCAGCTGTGACAGCAAGACGGCGCTCGAACGCATCAAGGACGCGGGCATTGTGGGCATGGGAGGAGCCTCATTCCCCACCCACGTCAAGCTCAATCCGCCTTCTGACAAGAAAATCAACTACGTGCTGCTCCACGCCGCGGAAGGCGAGCCGTATCTGACCATAGACGAGCGCACTCTGCAGGAAGACAGCGAAAAGGTGGTTGACGGGCTTTCCATCGTGCTTAAGCTGACGGGGGGCGAGGGCATCATCGTGCTTGAGACAAACAAGGCGTACATTGCCCCCATGCTCAAAGACGCAATCCAGAAGAAAGGCTTTTCCGACAGCATTTCAGTGGCACTGGTCAAGACAAAGTATCCGCAGGGCTGCGAAAAAAACATTGTGGAAGCAGTGCTCGGCGTAGAAATTCCCGCAGGGGGGCTTCCTGCCGATGCGGGCGCCATCATCACCAACGTGGGAACTGTCTGCGCCATCAGCGATGCGTTCCGCCTTGGAATGCCGCTCATCGACAGGCCGCTCACCATCAGCGGCGGTGCCTGTGAAAAGCCCTGCAACATCCGCGTGCCCGTCGGCACCATTGTGGGAGACCTCATTCCAGAGGTCTTCACGCTCAAGCAGGATGCCACGGCAAAAATCGTGAGCGGCGGCCCCATGATGGGCTTTGCCATGACGAATACGCAGTTCCCCATCGCGAAGGGAACGAGCGGCATCACCTTCCTGACGAAAGAAGAAACCTATTTGGTGGACGAAAGCCAGTGCATCAACTGTGGGCGCTGTGTAGACGCCTGCCCCATGCACCTTGCCCCCGTGCTGATGTGCCGCGGCGTAAAGGGCGATGATACGGCGGGCGCAAAGAAATTCGGCCTTATGGACTGCATTGAATGCGGCTGCTGCTCGTATGTCTGCCCTGCAAATATACGGCTGGTGCAGTGGTTCAGAATTGGCAAGGGCAAGGTCCGCGCAGAGATGGCCGCTGAAAAAGCGCGGGCAGAAGCCGCAAAGGCCTTATCGGGAGGGACAAAATGACAGACGCAAAGGCAAATACCAAGGAAATCTACCTTTCATCAAGCCCGCATTTTACCTTCGGCTCGTCCACGCAGTGGATTATGGGCACGGTGCTCGTCGCCCTGCTGCCGGAGTGCGTTTATGCGGTCATGCTGTTCGGACTGCGCGCGCTGTTCATCATACTGGCATCAGTGGTGAGCGCGGTATTCTTTGAGTTCCTCTTCCAGAAAATCACCGGGCAGAAGATTATCGTCAGCAATCTGTCTGCGGCAGTGACGGGAGTCCTGCTCGCGCTTGTCGTTCCCCCTACCGCCCCCGTGTGGATGGTGGTGCTCGGCGACCTTGTTGCCATCGTTGTGGCGAAGGGGCTTTTCGGTGGCATAGGCAGCAATGTGTTCAACCCTGCGTTGACTGGCCGCGCCTTCCTCTTTATGAGCTTTGCCGCCGTCATGGGGGCAAGCTGGCTTGAACCCGGCACGGTGGATGTCATTTCATCCGCCACTATCTTGAGCCAGATAAAATCCGGCACGGCAGCCATAGACACGGACACCATCGTGCAGTACTTTGTGGGGAACCGCGCGGGCTGTCTTGGCGAAAGCTCCATCATGCTGATCCTGCTTTCCTTTATCTTCCTGCTTGTGACGGGCATCATAGATTGGCGCGCTCCTGCGGCAATGGTGGGAACTGTCGCTATGGCGACCTGTTTTTCTTCCCTGCTTGGCGGCGCTTCGCTTGGCGGAGCGGGGCAGGATGTGCTTATGGCGCTGTTTACGGGCGGCTTGCTTTTCGGCGCTACTTTTATGGTGACGGATTACGCTACCACGCCAGTCACTAAGCCGGGGCGGCTCGTCTTTGGCTTTGGCTGCGGGCTCATCACCTTCCTGATAAGGCGTTTCGGCGGCTATCCTGAGGGAGTGATGTTCAGCATCCTTATCATGAATTCGATTGCGCCGTTCCTGAATAATCTGACCGCACGCAAGTATGGCTATGGAGAAAAGGCGCACCGCCACGGTACATTTACAAAGGAGGACAGGGCATAATGGCTACGACTGCGACAAAAAACAACGATTCCGTATGGAGCATGGTGCGTCTGGGGCTTATTCTTGCCATCTACGCGGTGGCGGCGTGCACGGTGCTGGCGATTGTGAACAATATCACTGCTCCTGTCATTGCGGCAAACCAGCAGCGGAAGGCTAACGAGGCGATGCGCGCTGTCTTTGCCGAAGCTGACGATTTCGCAGACCCCGCTACAAACCTCTGCGGCACCTCCACGAGCGGCAGCAGCACGATTGATAACATCAAGCTTGCCAAGGCAGGCGGCAAGGTGATAGGCGCGGTGGTCCAGATAACAGGGCCGACGTATGACCATTCCACCATCATGGTCGGCATGGATATAAACGGAACCATTACGGGAATGCAGTATCTGGAAAACACTGATACTCCCGGTTTTGGACAGAAAGGAAGCGACCCCACGTTCAAGCTTGCAAGTGGGCAGACCTTTTACGGTCAGTTTGCGGGCAAGAAGGCTGCGGATGGCTTCGTAGCAGGCAGCACTTTTGATGCTATTTCGGGTGCGACTATTACAAGCAACGGTATTGCCGCTCTCATGACAGATGCTGCCGATGTCATGGCAAGTGCACTCAAGGAGTACAAGTAATGAGCAATAAACTGCAAATCTTCACCAATGGCATTTCAAAGGAAAATCCGCTGTTGGTTCTGAACATCGGGCTGTGCTCTTCACTGGGCATCACCACGAGCATTTTTAACGGCATTGGTATGGGCATGGGCATGATGTTCGTGCTCCTTATGAGCGAAATCGTTATCTCGATTTTCCGCAAGTGCATTCCTTCGTCCATCCGCCTGCCAGTGTTCATCACGATTATTGCTGCCTTTACCACCATTGTGCAGCTGGTCCTACAGGCATACGTGACGGCGCTCTACGACGCGCTCGGCGTGTTCCTGCCGCTCATCGTGGTGAACTGCATCATCATGGGGCGCGTTGAAGCCTTTGCTTCAAAGAATAGTCTTGGCGATTCCATCCTCGATGCGCTCGGTATGGGGCTGGGCTACACGCTCGTGCTGATTGCCATTTCCTTTATCCGTGAATTCTTGGGCGGCGGCACGTTGCTTGCGGGCACTGCGCTCAAAATGGAAATCATTCCCGAAGCCTACCGCATAGGCGTGCTCAACAGTGCGCCGGGCGGCTTCATTGTCTTTGGCGTGCTTGGTGCCATCGTACAGGCGTGCAGGCAGCGCAAGGAGGCTGCGGCATGAGCACCATCCTGAGCATCTTCATCAAGTCCATGCTTGTGGACAACGTAGTATTTATCCAGTACCTCGCCATCTGTCCTTTCATAGGTATGACGAGCGAGACCGGCAAGGCAACGGGTATGGGCATTGCGACGACCTTTGTCATCATCCTTGCCACTGCGGTTACCTGGCCGCTTTACCGTCTGGTCATGGAGCCGCTGAGGCTTCAGTTCTTGCAGACGCTTTTCTTCATTCTGGTGATTGCATCTCTCGTGCAGCTTGTGGAGTTCTACCTGAAAAAGTCCGCTCCCGGTCTGTACAGCTCTATGGGCATCTATCTTTCGCTCATCACCACGAACTGCGCGGTGCTTGGCGTGACGATTAACTGCATCAACAAGGGCTATAACTATGGGGAAAGCATTGTCTATGCCTTTGGCTCTGCGCTCGGTTTCCTTCTGAGCATGGTGGTCATGGCGGGAGTGCGCGGCAGGCTGAAGCTTGCCAATGTGGCGAAAGCGTTCAAAGGTCCGCCCATCCT
>CAKZZK010000097.1 GCA_937885235.1 uncultured Treponema sp. | reverse complement strand
ACCCGGTCTTGCGATGGTGGGACCGACGCAGAATTTCGGATTTTACAGCGTGATTTCAAAGTGTGTGCTGATGTTTGATATGCTGGCGGGGAGACTGGAGCTGTTTCCGCTGCTGATTCTTCTGCACCCCTCGGCGTGGAAGGAAATGCTGTCTGCGCTCCTGTCTGTATAAAATACGGCGCTCATTGCCTGTTCTCCGCCGTTGATGAAGAGCTCTGCGCTGTAAATATCCAGAACCAATCGCAGATGCAGCTCTTCTGCCTTGCTGAGGACCGTGCAGTCCTGTGTGTGCAAAAGCGCACGGTGTGAACCCGAATGGCTGCGGTCTATGCGCAGTTTGTGCTCATGCGCATAATACACTATGTCTGTATAAAAAGTGCCGTTGTCTGCAAAGCGTATGCGGAATGAATGGAAGGGCTCGCCTTCCAAAGCGGGGCGGATTGTGATTTCCATATCAACAGCCCTGCCTTTCAGCCCTTCCAGACATTTGCTCCCACAGAAGGACAGGTTTGAGCAGCTGGCGGCAACCTGCCTGAGTTTTTCGAGCTCCTTGACAGGCTTCTGGCATAATCGCTCGTTGCGTATAAAGAGCTCTCGTGGCAAGGACATCTGTGTAGCCCATTGTCCGTCTTCCCGTATGGTGCATGAATCCCAGTTCTGCATCCAGCCTAGCATTATCCGCCTGCCGTCAGCGGCAAGCACCGTCTGCATGGCGTAAAAGTCTATGCCGCTGTCCACCGGCTGTACGGAACGCTCCGTAAATGCTCCCGTGGCCTCGTCAAAATTGCCGAGAATACAGAGCGAAGCGTTTCCGCTGTGGAACTCTCCATCGGAAAGCATATCCTGAGGGCTGACGAGCAGCACGGCAGTTCCGTCAAGGGTGAAGAAGTCCGGGCACTCCCACATCCTGCCGTATCTGTGTTTGTTTGCGGCAAGCACCTTCCAGAAATCCCAGCTAAAAGCGTCCTTGCTTGTGTAAAGCAGTATCTGCCCGCTGCCGTCCGCCGCACGACTTGCAACAGCGCAGCAGTACGTGCCGTCCTGCCTCCGCCACAGCTTGGGGTCGCGGAAATCATGCCTGCTTGCCCCCGCAGGAAGCTTTTCGGCAGCGATAACCGGATTACCTTCTGTTTTTTGATAGTCCCTGCCATCCCCGACGGCAAGGCACTGTACCTGCACATCCCTCATTTCACCATCGGACTGCTTTTCCCGCCGCACACCCGTGTACATGAGCAGCTGGCGTCCGTCATCCAGCTCTATGGCATTGCCGGAAAAACAGCCCGCTTCATCATAGTCTCTGTCAGGAGCGAGAGCGGCAGGCAAGTATTCCCAGTGGAGCAGATCGCTGCTTTCCGCATGCCCCCAGTACATGGTGTCCCAGTGCATACTGTACGGATTATATTGGAAGAAAAGATGGTACTTTCCTCCATACAGGGAAAATCCGTTGGGGTCATTCATCCAGCCACAGGGGGGCGTTAGGTGGAACACAGGCCGTTCCTGCGGGGTGATGCGGAGGTTTGCCTCCTTTTCGTACTGTCTTGCCTTTTGTAATAAACCGCTCATCGCATTCCTCTCTGTAACTCTGTAAGCTTAGTTGTTTATGGAAGCGTAATACGCATCCAGATATTTCTGATACAGTGCAAGATAAGCAGGCAGCTTGTAAGAGTCAAGCTTCTTGCAGAATGCATCCCAGTCCTGATCGCTAAAGCCGTTCATTACCCAGTCAGACTTCGCCGCATTGATTGCCTTGCTGATGTCAGCCTGCAGGTTTGAAAGCTGCTCTGTATCATCTCGGCTCATAAATACGTTGGGATATACATATTTCTCGTGGACATCGGGGGTGTAGTAGTCCTTTATCCAGTCCAGCCGGTACTGCGCGTCGTCAGGGCAGGTGACATACACGCCGTAGTACTCATCGAGGATGGCGAGCGGGCCGTTTACAGATTCCGCCTCGCGTACCTCCACCGGAGAAGCATCACCCAGCGGCGCGTGGCGCAGCATATCCTGCCCCTTGTCGTTTTTGCCGAGCACGAAGATGTCAAAGTCATCGTCCTCGCCGTAGGTTCCCCAGTTGTTCTGGGGAGACTGGAAGGGATCATACATCTGGTCAAGCCATGCGCACACGAGGGCAGGCTGCTTTGCCACGGCAGTCACTACACAGCGTCCGCGGTCAAAGCCGCTCGTAAAGGAGCCGTTCTGAGCGGTAAGGTTGCGGGTGTCGGCGCTGAGGACCGGCAGGGGAACCCAGTCCGCAAGGTTTGCGATGTTCGCAATGTCCCAGCTAAAGCATACGCCATATCTGCCAGATTTTCCCTTGGAAACATAGGTTGACCATTCCTGTGTAAAGGATTCGGGGTCGATGAGTCCCTGCTCGTAGAGACGGTGCAGCCAGGCGCTGCCCTTTTTGAAACCCTCCTGAGTTGCGCTGCAGATAACCTTGCGGTTGTCCGTCACCGCAATGTGCCGTCCCTTGTCAGCGTCTCCGTAGCCTTCGCCAAAGCCGTTGATGAGCACGTAGGGATCCTGTCCGCCATCGTTCATGATGAAGGACATAGGAATGATGCTTCCGTCTATGTGGAATTCCTGCTGCAGCCTTGCCGCATTGTTCTTGAACGCGATGAGCGTCTTTTCAAATTCATCCACAGTAGTGGGGAGGGAAAGCCCCAGAAAATCGAGCCACTTCTTGTTGATAAAGCTCATGTTGTCGATTACTTGGATTGCCTCTTTGCCTGAGCCAAGCTGTTCAATCCACGGCAGCGCCCAGATATGCCCCTCGGAATCAGTGCACATGGCACGGTATTCGGGATACTTGTCGAAAACAGCCTTTAAGTTCGGCATATAGGCATCGATGTAGCCTTCAAGCGGAATGATGATGCCCTGGCTTGCATACTTGAGCAGATTGCTGTCGTTAAAGCTTGCGTTGAACACAAAGTCTGCAAGCGTCTTGGGGTTCGCCATGGCGAGCGTGATTTTGTCGTTCCACTGGTCAGACTGTATGGTAGTCCATTTGATTTCCACGTTTGTCTTTTCCTGCAGGCGGCGGAATATCGTGCGCCTGTTCGGTTCTGATTCAGTGTTTGGCGGAAAGCTCGTAAGCCCCGTGAGCACCACTTTTTCCTTGAGCGGGAAAGCAAGCGTTGCAGGATCAACCTGCTGTACTTCGCCACTGTTCAAGGCTGTCTGTTTTCCCTTGCAGCCGGAAAGCCCTGCCGCAATACCTGCCGCCAGAAGGGCGGCTGCATACATCTGTTTCATTTTCATATATTCCTCCAATTAAAATAATTAGCCTTTTATTGAACCTGCCATAATGCCGCTGTCAAAGTACTTCTGGAAGAAGGGGTACATGACAAGCAAAGGCAGGCTTGATACGATGATTGTCGCATATTTGAGCAGCTCGGCAAGCTGTGCCCGCGCCGCCGTGCTCTGCATATCGGAAATCATGCCTGATTCCGGCTGGTTCTGGATAAGGATGGAGCGGAGTACCAGCTGTAAAGGCTGCTTTGCTGCGTCATTCAGGTATATCATCGCGTCAAAGTAGCTGTTCCACATACCCACGAACTGCCAGAGCGCGAGCACCGTGATGAGCGGGGTGCAGACAGGCAGAAGGATGCGGAAGAAATACGTCACCTCGCTCGCTCCGTCCACGTATGCCGCTTCCTGTAAATCCTTCGGAATGCCCCTGTAGAAGGTGCGGGCGATAATCATATTCCACACGCTGAACGCTCCCGGCAGGATGATTGCCCACATGCTGTTCAGCAGTCCCATATTGCTTATGAGCAGGTAAGTGGGTATCAGCCCGCCGCCGAAGAACATCGTGATGACAAACACAGGGTTGAAGAATTTCCTGCCCTTGAAGTCAGGCCGTGACATAGGATATGCGACGAGCATGGTGACTGCCACGGACACCGCGGTAAACAGCACCGAATACACGATGGCGTTGCGAAATCCCGTCCATATCGTCTTATTGGAAAGGACGCGCTTGTATGCCGTAAGCGTCCACTTGCTGAAGTCCATGCTTATGCCCTTGTTCTGCAAAGTCACCGGATCAATGAAGGAGGCGACCACGATGTATGCCATGGGCACGATGATGGCGCAGACAAAGGCACCCAGAAGGATGTAGCCCGTACCGATAATCAGCTTGTCCTGCCATGAAGCCCTGATAAGCGGGCCCCTTGTTCTCTTTGCTGTTAGTACCTGTTCCATTGCCTTCCTCCTCTTACAGACCCTGTCCGTCGTTCATTTTTGAGACCATCTTGTTTACAATCAGCAGCATGATGACGTTTATCACCGTGTTGAAAAGTCCAACCGCCGTGGAGAAGCTGTAGTCTCCATCGAGAAGTCCTTTCTTATATACGTAGGTTGCGATGATTTCCGAGCTGGCAAGGTTCAAGTCCGTCTGGAGCGCGAATGCTTTTTCAAAGCCTATGCTCATGATGTTTCCAGCCTGCAATATGAACTGTATGACGACCATATCCTTTATGGCGGGCCACTCGACTACCTTTATCTCCTGCAGGACGTTCGCCCCGTCGAGGATGGCGGCTTCCCGCAGCTCTTGGCTTACGCCGGAAAGCGCTGCTGTGTACATGATTGAGCCCCAGCCTGCGCCCTGCCATATTCCGCTCGCTATGTATATGGTACGGAATGCGCCGGGCATGGTCATAAAGTTGAGCTGCGTGGAAAGAAAGTGGTTCAGAGGACCTGTGACGGAGAGCACAATTCTGACAATGCCGCAGACCACTATGACGGAGACAAAATTCGGCATATAAAGCACAAGCTGTATGTTGCGCTTTATGCCGTGGCTCTGGATGCGGTTCAAAAGCAGGGCAAGAATGATGGGGACGGGGAAGCCCCAGAGCAGGCCGAAGATGCTCAGTTTGAGCGTGTTTGCCAGATAGGAAAGAAAATCCGGCGATGAAAGGAAGCGGGTAAAATGCTTCAGTCCGACCCACCTGCTTCCAAGCAGCCCCCGTATGGGATTGTAGTCCTGAAAGGCAATGAGGATTCCTCCCATGGGAATGTAGCGGAAAATAATAGTAAGCGCAAATGCGGGAAGCATAAAGATGACATACAGCTGCCAGTGCTGGCGTATGTATAACAAAGTCTTTGATTTCATACGGTCCTCCTGTCCGTGTTTTGTGCATTTGTAAAAGTGTTTTTTACACTCTTGTGCATAGTGTAAAAGCAAACATTGCATTTGTCAAGCAAAATTTTTACATTTTTTTACAAAAAATATCTATGACTGATGCATTTGACACAATCGGTGTTATGGATTACACTGGCACTATGGCAAAAGTAACAATTCAGGATATAGCTGAGGAACTGGGGCTTTCCCGTAATACGGTTTCAAAGGCGATGAACAACACGGGAATCCTTGCGGAGGCCACACGGCAGCGCATTCTCAAGAAGGCTTCCGAAATGGGTTACAAGACATTTTTCTCTCCCGAGCCGGAAGAAAAGCAGGCGGCAGGAGAGCTTGTCCTGTTTACTGCCGCCGCCCTGAATGCCTCTCATTTTTCCACAAAAATGCTGGACGAAATGCAGCAGGAAGCGTCTACGCTGGGATACGGCTTTACCATCTACCGCGTTATGCCTCAGGAACTGGAAGAGGGGCGGCTTCCCGCAAACTTTGACGTCAAGCGGGCTGTCGGCATTTTCTGTGTGGAAATGTTTGATGTGCAGTACAGCAGGATGATATGCTCTCTGGGCGTTCCCGTCGTCTTTATCGATACCGCTGTCTATATGGATGATGCGCCGCTTCCCGCTGATGTGCTTCTTATGGAAAATAAAAACGGCATTTATTCGTTTGTAAAGGAAATGGCGGCGAGGGGCAAAGCTGGCATTGGCTTTGCGGGGGAGTCCCTGCATTGCCTGTCGTTTTATGAGCGCTATGACGCCTGTATGGGCGCGCTGAGGTTTTTTGGTCTGGAACTTCGTCCTGAGTGGCTCTTTGACAGCCGTTCTCGGGGGCTTGCCTATCCTGAGCATGAGGTTTATCTGGGATTTCTTGAAAGCAGGCTGCGGGGATGCAAGACGCTGCCTTCCGTCATTATCTGTGCGAATGACTTTGTGGCTATGGATATGCTCCACGTATTCCGCAATCTGGGCATCAGGGTACCCGACGATGTGCTGCTCTGCGGTTTTGATGATTCCCCTGAATCCAGAATCATCACTCCTGCCCTCACAACGGTCCGCATTCACTCCCGCGATATGGGCAGGGAAGCCATAAACTTGCTTTTCTCCCGCATAAAGACGCCGTCACAGAAATTCCGCACGGTCTACGTGCAGACAGAGCTCGTGTACCGCGCTTCCACGGGGGATTAGGGCTGTTTTGGCGTGTTTTTCTCACTTTTGCGCTTATGTAGCTAAAGCACAAACGGGCTTGACCCGTTAGTCGGCTTTGAGCTAGGCATATGCAAATGTTTTTAGTTCTTCCAATTGCGGTGCTAATTCTAATTTTGCATTTCTTATATCTATACATTCTGCGACCGTTATGTTACTCGTTCAAAGCCGATTCTGAACGGCAATTTGATTGGGATATATTTGCATGGCTCCGCGGAAAATCAACGTTTCTGTATCAACAACGGTAAACAAAGATAATATTAATTCCCTGTCTTCCCTTACGGATGAGTTGCAGACGTATAAAGTGCCGCTATGGAAAATTGCTCAGGAACAGGCTTTCTCTCTGCTGATGAATTTGCAAAGCAAGTCAGCAGAGAGGAATGGAATGGCTTTGTTGATGCCATAATAAGCTGCTCAAAAATCAAACTTTTAGTGCGGAAACTGTTTGATTTTGAACTTTTCGAACGCATAGAGGAAAAACTAGGAGGGCATCGCAGTTTTGAAATCCAAGTAAATGCAAGCACCGATGAAGCAAAGCTAGCCGACCGGATACTGGAGCTTGTTTGCTTGGATAAAGAAAAGATTTCTTCGGCTTTGACGCTTGACTGCAAAAGTAATATCTTTCAAGATAAGAACATTGTCGTTCAAAAGCATCTCTACTATAGAAGATATCTTCAAGAAAAATGATATATCATACAGCTATGACCACAAGATGCCGTTCTGCTACCTGTATAAAATAGGCATCATACCGTCGAATTCTGGTTCATGTGACATTTCCACGGCAGGAGTCATTGATGTAAATTTAAATTTGAGGTATTGTCTGCAATACCCTGAAGTCCTGTTGCCCTTGTATCAGGATGGCAGTTTCGTTCCGTGGCAAATAGTAGGGCACCTCGAAAAACTCCCAAGATTTACAAGCGAATATAAATGTGCTAAAATTC
>CAKZZK010000096.1 GCA_937885235.1 uncultured Treponema sp. | reverse complement strand
CTGGTGCGTGCTCGTCCACTAATTTGACAATCCCCCATATTTCCTGTATGCTAGAACTATGTTTGTTTCCTGCTTTTGCTGGAGGAGGAGCCGGAAAAGATGAATAATACAGATTTACAAAAACTACTTTCAGACAATACAGAAAATGAAGTGCTCGAATTCAAGGAAGCAAAAAACAGCTTTGATGTGGACAAACTGGGCAAGTATTTTTCTGCCCTGAGCAATGAGGCAAATCTTGCAGGGAAGGACAAGGCTTATCTTTTGTTCGGCGTAAAAGACGACAGGACAATTGTGGGGACAAATATCTCTGATGAAACGGTGAATACTTTTAAACTTGAAGTTTCAAAGAACACTTCGCCAACAATCTGCTTTTTGCACATTGACCGCATAAAGACAGCAAACGGCGCTGTACTGTGTTGTGTTATTCCAGCTGCGCCACACGGAGTGCCGATTGCATGGAAGGATTTATATTATGGTCGTGCAGGGGAAAGCCTTGGCGGGCTGAACATTGAAGAAATTCAGCGGATCATAAACCAGACCCGTTACAGCGACTGGAGCGCACAGATTGTCCCGAATGCAGGTTTTGAACGCCTTTCTCCAAAAGCTATAGAGCTTGCCCGTAAGATGTATGCGGAAAAAAATCCACGCCTTGCTGAGGATATCGCACGGTGGGATGATGAAACCTTCTTGAACAATGCCCGCCTTACCCGCGATGGAAAAATCACCAATGCCACAATCCTGCTCTTGGGAAAACGCGACTCAGAAGATTTGATTCTTCCCGCTTTAAGCCAGATTACCTGGATTTTAAAAGACCGTGACGGACTTGTAAAAGACTATGAACATTTTTTCTGCCCGCTCATCATTTCTGCGGAGCAGGTGCGCAATAAAATAAGAAACCTAACCTACCGCTACATGACAGGAGAGAGCATCTTCCCAAAAGAAACCTTGCAGTATGACCCATACGTTATCCGCGAGGCCCTGAACAATTGCATTGCCCATCAAGATTACACGCGGGCTGGCAGAATCACGGTGCAGGAGCATGAGGATGGCTATCTTATTTTCTGTAATTGCGGTGATTTTATCCCCAAGAACATCGAAAATGTGCTTAAGGCCGAATATTCTGCAAGCAATTACCGAAATCCTTTTCTTGCCGCGGCAATGGTGAACTTGAACATGATAGATACCGTTGGCAGTGGTGTCTTAAAAATGTTTCTTGCCCAGAAAAAACGCTGCTTTCCTCTTCCTGATTATGATTTTTCTAATCATGAAGTGCGCATGAAGCTTTATGGAAAGCTTTTGGACATAAATTATACACGGCAGCTTCAGGACGAAGACCTGTCGATTGAAGAAGTGCTCAAATTGGACAGAAAGCAAAAAGAAATGTTTGCTGATGGAAGGATAAAAGAGGTGGACAAAGAACTTGTGGAGGAAAGCGGCAGGGAAATGTCCCTAAATGTCCCTAAAAACACAGAGCAAATGTCCCTAAATGTCCCTAAAAACACAGAACAAATGTCCCTAAATGTCCCTAAAAATGGCTTGCTGACTAAACGGGAAGAACAGGTTTTGGCATTCTTTAAAGAAGACTCCTTGCTTACCGCAAGAGAAATAGCATCGAAACTTGACGTAAATGAAAAAACAATAAAGCGTGATATTTCAAGCCTTAAGGAAAGAGGATTCCTTGAAAGAATTGGTGGAAAAAATGGCGGTCGCTGGTGCGTGCTCGTCCACTAATTTGACAATCCCCCATATTTCCTGTATGCTAGAGCTATGTTTGTTTCCGTAGTTTTAGACCCGGGGAGCATAGACAGTGCCCGTGCCTTGGTCAATATTCTTTCGCAGATGGGCTTTAAAAAAGTGCAGCGTTCCTGCTGGGAAAGCATGAAGATGAACACGGCGGACCTTACTACGCTTAAACGGGAAATAGACCGCGTGACGGACTATTACGATGGCGTGCGCTTTTATCAGTTTCCCATAAACGGTATGTTTATGATTACCGAGTTAAAGGAAAAAAAATGGCGGAAATGCCAGTTCAAAGGCTCAAGCGCGCCGCAAAAGTAAGAGGAAGGTAGATATGTTAGAAGATTGGAAAGAACCGATTTCGGAATTGAAGGAAAATATCTTTGACGTCTGGGGGCGTCTTTGACCCTGACGAGATATATAAAAAGATAGCGGAAAAAGAAGCCGTCACCACTGCCCCCGGTTTCTGGGATGACAACGAGAAAGCGACAAAGGTGATGAACGACATCAAGCTGCTCAAAGGCCGGGTAGAGCCGTGGGTTGCCCTCAAAAGAGAGGTTGAAGACCTTGAAACTCTCTACGAGCTCGGCATAGAGGAAAACGACCAGAGCATAGAGGACGAAGTAAAGCAGACATACGCCAAAACAAAGGCGGAGTATGAGCACCAGAGCATTCTGAACCTGCTGAGCGATGAAGTGGACAAGAATGACTGCTTCCTCTCCGTCCATGCAGGTGCGGGCGGTACCGAAGCCTGCGACTGGACCTTTATGCTTAGCCGCATGTACCAGCGCTGGGCGGAGCGGCACGGCTACAAGACAGAAGTCCTTTCGCAGGAAGAAGTCGAAGGTGGCTTGAAGTCCATCAATATGCGCATATCGGGGGATTACGTCTATGGCTATACCAAGGGCGAGGCGGGAGTCCACCGGCTGGTGCGGATAAGTCCCTTTGACGCAAATGCCCGCCGCCATACCTCCTTTGCGTCTGTATATGTCTTCCCCGTGCTTGACGACAGCATTGAAGTCAAGATAGACCCCAAGGATTTGCGGGTGGACACCTTCCGCGCCGGCGGCAAGGGCGGCCAGCACGTGAACAAAACGGAGTCCGCGGTACGCTTTACGCATATCCCCACGGGCATCGTCGTGCAGTGCGAAAGCGAGCGGAGCCAGCTGATGAACCGCGCCACCGCTATGAGCATCCTGCGTTCGCGGCTTTACGAGTATTACCGTGAAGAGAAGGAAAAGGAAAATGCCAAGTTCGCGGGCGAAAAGAAGGATATTTCCTTCGGCAGCCAGATACGCAGCTACGTCTTCCAGCCTTACACCATGGTGAAAGACCACCGCACCAAGTACTCTGTGGGAAACATACAGGGAGTGATGGACGGAGACATAGACGGCTTCCTTGATGCCTACCTTGCCGCCAAGTGGAAGGGGCTTGCCATGGACAGTGCCGATGATGACGAGGATGTGTAAGCGGCTAGCCATCCTGTGTTTCCTGCTTGCCTGTTCATCCCTGTTTTTTGCTGAGGACTGGACGCTGGGCGCCTCTGCGTTCTCCGTGGAGTCTCGCTCTGCGTCCTCTGCCGAGCGAAAGGCTGCCGAGGATATTCCCAAGCTGCTTTTGGAAAAAATCGGGACAGGCGCGGGGCACATCCTTTCGCAGCGGGAGCTTGTCGAGCGGGATTTGTATGACCTGCAGACCAAGCGCCTTTCGCTCTTTTTGCAGCTTTCGCGCGAAATGCGTCTGAGGGACAGCCTTGTGCTTTCCGAACAGAAAGCGGCAAAATTAAAGAAAAAGCTCGCTGCCGCAGAGGAAAAAATCCGCGACATAGAAGAAAAAATTGCGGCAAACCTCGCCGAAGCGGAGCAGAAAAAAGCTCTCGCCGCAGATAGTCTGGGCGAAAATCAGCGCCCCTCGCTGGCGGAGACCATAGTCCTGTATAAGGGGGACGAGCTGTCCCTGTATGAGGGAGTGGAAGAAATCATCCGCACGCAGGACATCGTATCAAAAAAGATAAACGGGCTCATCTCCGGCAGCATGGTGACCTATGGTGACTATGCTGCGGTGACCGCCGAGCTGACGCTCTATCCCGGTGCGACTCCTGCGGGAACCGTCACCGAGGTGGGGGCGCTTGCTGACGTGACGGACATAGCGGACAACCTTGCATACGGGCTTCTGCCGCTCATTGTAAACGCCGTGCCCGTCAGGCTGCATTTTGACATACTGCCTGATACCGCGCTTGCGGGGGCAAAGATTTTTATTGACGACGTTTTGCAGCCCCGCGAAGATGGCGAGGGCTATGTCATACAGACAAGCTACGGCGTGCACACCGTAGAGATTGAAAGCGAGGGCTTTTTCCCCCAGAAAATCACATATAGCTTTACGGATTCCGCAGATTACCAGATCCGCATTCCTCTGGAAAAGATGAATGACGGCACCTTTACTATCACGATTGCCGATTCGCCTGCCGGTTCTACCTACGCGAATGCTTCCCTGCTAGGCTACATTGAAGAATCATCCGATACTTCAATAGTGACTATCAATGGGAAAAGCGTTATCGGCCAGTTTGTCAGCACTGCCGCTGACGGCAGCACGCAGGATTTCTTCTATTATATACCGCCTGATATGCAGAAACAGGGGGCGGCGCTGGGGGTAAAGCCCAAGCTGCGTGATGCAGATACCGTCATAAACGAGAGGCGCATCTGGATGTACCGTGGCTACAGCGCGTTCATGCTTTCCCTGCCGCTTGCAGTGCTTTCCTACGGCAAGTACCTGACGACCCGCAACGGCTACAAGCTTGGCGCAGAGACTTCCGACGCGCTGGACAACTGGACCTATATTACCCAGCTGACTGCCGGCATGGCGGTCATTTCCGGCGGATTTTTCATCATAGAGCTGGTGCGCTATCTGCACTCCGCCAGCTCCGTCATGCCACAGGAACCATATATATTATCTATACCGTCTACAGAAGGGGGAGAATAGAGATGGCTAAATTTTCTTTCGCACAAAAGCTCAAATCGCTCTTTGGCATCCATTCAAAAGAGGATGCTAATTTCTTTGACGACTTGACTGATGCCCTTATTGAAGGTGATGTGGGCGCAAAGACCGCTGTTGAGATTGTTGATGCCCTGCAGGCAGCCTGCAAGGAACGCAAGCTGTCCGGCAGCAGCGCCATCATGGCAGAATTGAAGAAGATGTGCCTCAGTTATGTCAAATCAATAGACTTGGAGCCGGAGCCGGGCAAGGTCAATATCTATATGGTGCTGGGCGTGAACGGCGTGGGCAAGACAACGAGCGTGGCAAAGCTCGCAAGGCTCTACGAGGACAGGGGGATGAATGTCATCATGTCCGCCTCTGACACTTTCCGTGCTGCTGCCGTTGATCAGCTTGCCCGCCACGGCGAAAAGCTGGGCATCCGTGTGGTGAAGCACCAGATGGGGAGCGATCCTTCCGCCGTTGTCTTTGATGCCGCTGAAGCCTGCAAGGCGCAGGGTGGCGGGCTTGTCCTTGCTGATACTGCAGGCCGTCTGCACAACAAGGAAAACCTTGTAAATGAGCTTAAAAAGATTGACCGCGTTGCTTCAGGCAGGGCTTCCGAGGGCTGTTACAAAAAAATCCTCGTCATAGACGCCACGACGGGACAGAATGCCGTAAGGCAGGCGGAAGTGTTTAACGAGGCTGTCGGTCTTGATGCCATCATCCTCACCAAGTATGATTCCACCGCCAAAGGTGGCGAGGTCATAACAATCGGCAAGGAACTGGGCTTGCCCGTCGCCTTCCTCTGCACGGGGGAAAAATATCCCGACATAGCGATGATGAATGCGGAGCGCTATGTGGATGACTTTTTGGGTAGCGCAGAATGACCGCAGAGGCTGCCGTCCTCGCTTTCTATCTTCTCTTTCCCGTGTGGAACGGCAGGCAGGAGCTTCTTGCCCATGCAGCAAAAAAAGAGTTTCCCACTGCGATGCAGAAGCGGGAAACGCTGGCAGAGCTCACCGATTTTCTGAGCGGCAAGCAGCGCGTTGACCTTGCCGACTGGCAGATACAGGGCAATGTCCCCCGCCTTATGGACGAAATAGGTCTTGGTGCGGAGGAAGTGCTGCGGAAGGACAGCGATGGTGCACTCAGACTTCTTGAATATGGGGTGGAGCGCTTTGCGACAAACGGCGGCAGGACGGTGGTAAGCGTGAATGACAAGCAGTTCATCCAGACCGTCTATGACGAAAGCTACCGCCTTGCAGAGAAAAGTGTCTGGCAGAACTCGCAGGAAGCCCGCGGCATAAAGCTGCTCAGCCGCAGCAGATACGGCTACAGCTCAAACGCAGTCTCGGCTCTTCCCTCGTCCCTCACGGAAGAATTGTTTGACGAGGGGAAAGTCATCATCAGCGGCTTCAATGCCGACGGCAAGACAAGCTCCGTCCGCACGTATATACTGGTAAAAAACGGCAGGCGCCTGGTGCAGCAGGACTCCTACACCTACGACCGCCAGAAGCGCCTTTCTTCGGAGGAAAATGTAAGCTACGCAGCCTCCGGTGCCAAGCAGCACGTCACTAAAAGTGTGTATACATACACAAAGAATTCCTCCCGACCTGACACGAAGTACTACGAGGACGGCACCCTGCGCATAGAGACTTCTTACCTTGCGCAGGATAAATACCGCACGACCACCTACTTTGACAACCGCTATTCTATTACCGCCACCTTTGAGAACGGCAAAAAGCTCAGCGAGGTGATTTACGTGAACGGTGTAAAACAGCGCGAAAGGACCTTCAATGACTAGGCTGCTTTCTTCGGTGCGGTGGATTTACTTTGTCTCGCAGCGCTTCAGCAAGATAGACACGCGGGGGCGCACAGCAGTCACCTCACGGCTTGCGTCCCTGGGCATTGCCTTTGGCGTCATGGCGCTCATCGCTGTGATAAGCGTGATGAACGGCTTCCAGATGGAATTCATCGATGCCATCATGGAAATCAGCTCGTACCATCTGCAGGTGGGAGACGTGGCGGACGAAGCGGCATTTAGCGCATGGTGCGACGGACAGCCGCTTGTGAAGACTGCCACCCCCTTCTATGAGGCACGGGGGCTGCTTGTGGAAACGGCGTCCGCGCGGCAGGGGGCGGCGCTCATCCGTGCCCTGCCTGCGGACGTCATGGAAAAGGATGGCGGCTTTAAGGCTGAGCTTGTGATTGTGGACGGCAGCTTTGACATAGATGCCGAGGATTCCATCATCCTTGGCTATGACCTTGCCCGCATGCTGCGCGCGTCTGTGGGGAGCGTGGTGCAGCTGCTTGCCCTGAGCGGTTCGGGGGACACGGCTATGTTTTCCCAGAAGCGGACCTTTGTTGTGCGGGGCATTTTTTTCTGCAACTATCAGGACATAAATGCCGCCTACGCCTTTGTGAACCTTGACGCAGCCTCCCGCTACTTTGGCAAGGAAGCAAAGCAGGTCTACGGGCTGAAGCTTACCGACAGCGGCAGGGATTCCCTTGCAGAGGCAATGCTCAGGAGGGCTTTTCCTTCCTGCACGGTTGAAAGCTGGCGTTCGTATAACCGCTCGTTTTTTGGCGCGCTCCGAATAGAAAAAAATGTCCTCATGCTGCTGGTCTTCCTCATCTTCGTGGTTGTCGCCGTCAATATCTACAACGCCATGCGCCGTCTGATCTATGAGCGGCGGCAGGATATTGCCGTGCTTTCCGCCCTAGGGGCAAGCCATTCGGAGCTGCAGGTAGTCTTTATCCTCAAGGGGCTGGTGACAGGGCTGCGGGGGGCTGTGTCTGGCCTTGTGCTCGGCATCTTTGTCTGCGTCAACATTTCGCAGGTCTTTGCCCTGCTTTCCAAAGCCCAGTACTATGCCCAGTATGCATTTATGATGCTGGTGAATCCGCAGAATGTTGCCTACGTGCAGGAAAATCCTATGTTCAAGATATATGGCTCCGTGCCCGCCCGCATGGTTTTGGGCGAGATTACGGCTATTTTTTTCTTCGGCATCTGTGCTTCGCTGCTTTCCTCCCTTCTGGCAGGACGGCAGATGCTCCATCTTACCGTTTCAGAGGTACTCAGAGATGAATGACAGAGACAGTGGCAGTATTGTACACATAGAAAATTTGGAAAAGACCTACGTCACCGCCGGAGAGCGGCTCACCGTCCTGCACCATCTGAACATGGATATACGCAGCGGAACAAAGTGCGTCATCGTGGGCAAGAGCGGCAGCGGCAAGTCTACCCTGCTCAACATCATCGGCGGGCTGGATTCCGTGACTTCCGGCGAGGTGATAGTGGGCGGCAATGACATAAGCCTGCTTGGCGAAGATGCCCTTGCCGCCTACCGCAGGCGCTTTCTGGGACTGGTCTTTCAGTTCCATTATCTGCTCAAGGATTTCAGCGCACTGGAAAATGTCTTTCTGCCCCTGTATATGGCGGGAATGCCCAGAAAACATGCCATGTCAAAGGCTCGCGCACTCCTTGCCGACGTGGGGCTTACGGAGCGGGCAGAGCACCTTCCCGCCGAGCTTTCCGGCGGCGAGCGGCAGCGGGTGGCGGTGGCCCGCTGCCTTGTCAATGACCCCAGCCTCATCCTTGCCGATGAACCGACGGGAAACCTTGACCCCGTGAATGCGGCGCTCATCGGCGACCTGCTCTTTTCCATGGCGGACAAATACCACAAGACCCTCATCCTTGTGACCCATGATATGAACGTGGCTGCCAAGGGGGATGTGCGCTATTTTATCAAGGACGGTGCGCTTGCGGAGGATGCCTCATGACGTTTGGCTCAAGCCTGCTTTACGCGCTCAGATTGCTCCGCTCTCCGCGCCGGACTGACGGACGCCGCAGCCTGAAAGGGGCTATGTTCTGCATAGGCATTAGCCTTGTGCCCCTCATCGCTGTGCTGGTGGTGAGCGACGGCATGATAAGCGGCATCATCGGGCGCATCATCGGGCTTTCAACCGATGACATCAGCGTCTATGTAAACAGCAGCGTGCAGGAAACGCAGGATGAAGGCGCTTTTACCGAATACACGCGGCGCCTGTGCAGGGTGGACGGCGTTAAAGGCGGTTACCCCGAGATAGAGGGAACGGCGCTTGCTGCCGCCCACAATTTCCGCACGGGGGCTACCGTCCGTGCTGTGCCTGAGGACATATTTTCAACGAACGAGGCTTTTTCCTCTCTCTTTGAGTTTGTAGAGGGGACAGGGGCTCTTTCCGATGAGCGGACAGCTGTTATAGGCGAAAAGCTCGCCCAGGACTTGCAGCTCCACGCGGGGGACAGGCTGACGCTTGTCACCTCTGCGAAGATGTCCGGCTCAGTCATTGTGCCGAAGACTGCTGTGTTTACCGTGGGCGGCATTGTCTCTTGCGGCTATCAGGAGCTTGATGCGCTCTGGGTCTTCATTCCCCTGAAGGCGGGCTTTTCCTTTTTGCCGCGCGTTTCCTCCCAGTTTGTCGTCAAGCTGGCGACGGGGAATTCTTTTTCCCCGGAGCTGATGAAAATCAGCAGGCAGGTGCAGCTGCGGGCGGGTGCGGCGTTTGTCTATACATGGAATGAGCTGAACGCCGCGCAGTACGAGAATTTTTCCTCAACGAAGGTGCTTCTTTTGCTCATCATGCTGCTCGTCGTGCTCGTGGCAAGCGTGAACATCAGCTCCGCGCTCGTGATGATTGTGCTGGAGAGGCGCAAGGAGATAGCCATACTAAAAAGCCTTGGTGCAACGCCCACAGGGGTGACGGTGGCTTTCCTGCTCGTCGGTGTTGCCGCGGGGGCGGGCGGCGTTCTCTGCGGGCTGCCGCTTGGGCTGCTTGCGGCGGTGAACATAAACCAGCTGCTCTCGTTTGTGGAAAAGCTGCTCAACGCGCTCAGCAAATTTGTCTATCTGTTGGAGCATGAGGACGGTGCGCTTTACAGCAGCATCCATCTTCTGGATCCTGCCTATTACTTGCAGCACATTCCGATAACCATACCGTTTACGGAGCTGTTTATCATCGTGCTGGGGACGCTGCTGCTTTCCCTGCTCGCTTCTTCTTTCCCCGCCATCAAAGCGGGCAAAGAAAAGCCGTTGGATACTTTGCGCAAAGTATGAAATTCAGTATAATAGAGTTGTCCGTGACTCTTACAAGTCTAATTCTGTATATGGGGGCTTAAACAAATGGTTTGTGATTTTTGCCATGAACATGAGGCGGTTATTTTTCTGGAACAGGTGAGCGGCGCAGGACAGAAGCGCAAGATAAATATGTGCATAGAGTGCGCCATACAGCGGGGAATCAGCCCTGACCCCAAAAGCATAGAGTCCTCCATAGGAGAGCTTTTTAAGGAACTTGCGAACATCACAAGGCGGATTCAGCAGGAGAACAACCGAATGTGCCCTGTCTGCGGCAGGAGCATCGGCGACATCCGCAAGACCGGTCAGGTTGGCTGTCCCGAATGTTATGACATATTCAAAGATGATATCCGCAAATATATGATACACAAGGGAATCAAGGGAATTTACGCGGGTTCCATGCCTGCGCGGCTTGCGAATGTGCGTTCCATACTCAATGACCGCCTTGTCCTGCAGGACAAGATAGACGATGCGGTGGCAAAAGAGGAGTATGAGAAGGCCGCTATGTACCGCGACTACCTGCGCGCTTTGGAAAAAAGCCCTGTTGCTGACGGAGAAGCGTGATGGAAGAAGAATTGGAAGAGCCGGTACAGGACGCATGGTACACCTGCGATGGCGAGGAGAGCGACGTCGTGCTGTCCACCAAGGTGGAACTGGCGCGGAACCTTGCCAATTTCCTCTTTCCCCGCTGTCTGCGCGGTACGGACGGCACGAGGGTGCGGGAGATTGTCTTTGATGCGTTCAATCACCTTGAAGATTCCGAAAATTTTCAGGCTATCGCGGTGAGCCAGCTAGACACGCTTGGCAGCAGGATTTTGCAGGAGCGGGGCATTTTGAGCGAGATTCCCGAGCAGGGAACGGAAATGAAGGATTCCGGCGTTATCCTGCGCTTTGACGGAATGCTTGCCTGCACGGTGAACATCGTTGACCACCTGCGCATTTCTTCTTTTGTGCCTGGCCTTGGCCTTGACGAGGCGGTGAACATCTCCAGCGATTTGGACAAGCAGCTGCAAAAGCGCATTCAGTTTGCCGCAAGCTATGATTTCGGCTACCTGACTGCCTCCATTCTGGAAGCGGGCAGCGGCATGAAGCTTTCCATGCGGGTGCACCTGCCCTCACTTTCCATGCAGGGAAACATAGGCAATGTGTCCGATGATTTGAGCAAGAGCGGCATTCAGTTTTCCGCCCTCTACGGCGTGGGAGACAAGGGGGCTTCTCTTGGCTCCTATTACGAGCTTGTTTCCACGAACAGCCAGACGGGTTCCGAGTTTGACCAGATGGTTTCTATGAGCTCTGCGGCAAAGCGGGTTGCCGAGATGGAACGAAGCGCCCGCGACAAGTGCCTTGACATCATGCCGAGCGAGGTACGCAACTATCTGTACCGCTCTATAGCGCTCGCGCGTTCGAGCATATTCATCTCCCTGAGGGAGGCTTTGGACATCATCAGCGGCGTCAAATGGGGGAAAGACCTTTCTCTGGTGGACGGCATAGATGATGCAACGCTCCATGCCCTGCTCTACCGCATACAGGACGGGCATCTGGAATATGTGCTCAAGAACGGCGAATTTCATTTTGAAAAAGACATCAGCGACAATCCCGTCCGCAAGAATGAGAGGCTGCGGGCGCTTATCCTGCAGGAAGCCTTTGAAGAGGTAAAGATTGCACTGTGAAGAAGGAGTTAGATGATGAGTAACAAAGGTCTGTCACCACGGGCGCAGCGCCTGATAATCGCCCTTGCCCCCGATGAAGCGTATAAACTGGGAAGCAAGCAGCTGGAGCCGGAGCATGTGCTGCTGGCGCTTTTGAAATCTGCGGACGGACTTGGCTATCTGACGCTTCAGACGCTGCGCATAAACGTGCTTACCCTGCGCCTTGCCCTGGAGCGCACCATGCCCAGCCGTATTGCTGACATGGAATTCTATAACCTGCCCCATTCTGCCCGCCTGAACGCCATCATCAATGCCGCGGGCATGGAGGCGCAGCTCTTGCACTGCGACTACATAGGCACGGAGCACCTCCTCCTTGCGATGATACGGGAGGAAAAATCCCTGTGCCAGCAGTATTTTATCCGTGCGGATATTTCCATAGAGCAGGCGCGGACTGCCGCCGCAGACATGGAGCGCAAGGTGCCGTCTTCTGCAAAGGTAGGCACGGACAGCAGCATGTTCCAGAACACTGCGCCGTATCAGGGAAATCAGGCAGTTCCCCTCATGGCGGACGGCAGCACCCAGCGCAAAGAGCGCAATGCCAATTCTGTACTCGCCCAGTTCAGCCGAGACCTTACCGATGAGGCGCGGGAAGAGGAAGCGGACCCAGTGGTGGGACGGCAGAAAGAAATCCTGCGCGTCATACAGATTTTGAGCCGCCGCACTAAAAACAACCCCGTGCTTGTGGGCGAACCTGGGGTGGGCAAGACCGCTATAGTGGAAGGGCTTGCCCAGCACATTGCGCACGGCAATGTGCCCAAAGATTTGCTCAAAAAGCGCGTGCTCTGCCTTGACCTTGCGGCTATTGTGGCGGGCACAAAGTATCGCGGCGAATTCGAAGAGCGAATCAAGCGCATCATGAAAGAGGTGCGCGAAAGCCGCGACGTCATCCTCTTCATCGACGAGCTGCACATGATTATCGGTGCGGGCGGCCCCGAGGGCGGCATGGATGCCAGCAATATGATTAAGCAAGCCCTCAGCCGGGGCGAGATGCAGGTGATAGGCGCGACCACAACCAAGGAGTATAGGAAATACATTGAAAAAGACAGTGCCCTTGCCCGCCGCTTTCAGCAGGTGCGGGTGGATGAGCCCAGCGAACTGGATACAAGGCAGATTCTTGAGGGCGTCAAGCAGAAGTACGAGGAATACCATCACGTCAGCTATGACGAGGGGGTTATTCCTGCCATAGTCACCTATTCCATGCGCTATGTGCCCGAGCGCTTCCTGCCGGACAAAGCCATTGACATTCTGGACGAAGCGGGAGCTGCCAAGAAGATTCAGAACGACCGCCGTCCTGCCGAGCTTGAAGAGCTGCAAAAGTCCATAGACGAGCTTTCAAATGAAAAGCGCCTCCTTGTGCAGCAGCAGGATTACGAGAAAGCCGCTACGGTGCGCGACCAAGTGATTGAGCTGCGCCGCCGTCTGGACGGCTTCAACGCCATCTGGAGGAGCAATGAGGGAACACAGCGCCGCCATGTGACCAAGGACGATGTCTGCCGCATAATCAGCGCAATGACAGGTATCCCCGTGGAGCAGCTGGACGATGGCGAGACAAAGCGCCTGCTCGGTATGGAAAAGAGCCTGCATCAGGACGTGGTGGGACAGGACGAAGCGATAAACAGTATCAGCGGGGCGGTACGCCGCAGCCGCGCGGGGGTTTCCTCGCTCAAGCGGCCGATGGGCTCGTTCATCTTCCTTGGTCCCACGGGCGTGGGCAAGACGCAGCTGGCAAAGGCGCTCGCGAAATTTCTCTTTGGCACGGAAGATTCCCTCATCCGCATAGATATGAGCGATTATATGGAAAAGCATACCGCTTCCCGCCTTGTTGGCGCACCTCCGGGATTCATCGGCTATGACGAGGGGGGCGTACTCACGGAAAAGGTACGGCAGCATCCGTATTCGGTGGTGCTTCTGGACGAGATAGAAAAAGCCCACCCCGACATCTTCAACCTGCTTTTGCAGATGCTCGAAGAGGGGCAGCTCAGCGACAACCTCGGGCATACCGTGAGCTTCCGCAACACGGTAGTCATTATGACGAGCAACGCGGGCGCACGGCAGATAATGAGCGAAAGCAGGCTTGGCTTCTCTCAGCGGGCTTCCGGTGTGCTGCCTTATGAGGACATCAAGGCAAGCGCGATGGAGGAGCTGAAAAAGCTCATGTCGCCAGAGCTTCTGAACCGCATTGACGATGTGATTGTCTTCAACGCGCTCACAAAAGAGCAGATAAACGCAATCCTCGACATACAGCTGGCGGAACTGGATGGCCGCCTTGCCGAGCAGGGGCTGTCGCTTGTGGTCAAGGCTAAGGCGCGTGACTACATGGTGGAGCACGGCTATGACCCCGCTATGGGTGCGCGCCCCATGCGCCGCCTTATTCAGCGGGAACTGGAAGACCCGCTTGCCACGCTGCTTTTGAGCGGCAGGCGCGGACTGAGCGACAAGGTGCTCGTGGATTTGGACGATGGCAAGCTGGTGCTCCGCTTCAAGAGGGTAAGGCAGTTGCCTCAGCCCTCCTTGGAGGAAGAGCCCAAAGAAGCCCTTCTGGTCGAAGAACATAACGAGGATTCACTATGAAAGAATTTTTGCAGTACGAAGTTGTGCGCAATGACGCGCTCAAGCTGGCGCACAAAATCTACCATGAAGATGGCTTTGTGCCGGACATCATCTATGCTTCGCTGCGGGGCGGCGCCTATATGGCTAACGTCATAAGCGAATACTACAAGGTTGCTCTCAAAGACCACAAGCCTGTGCTTTATGCGGCGGTGGTGGCTCGCTCCTACAGCGACATCAAGAAGCATGACGCGGTGCGCATAGACGGCTGGACATATTCGCCTGATTATCTGCGCCCCGGTGATAAGATTCTCCTCGTGGACGACATCTACGATTCAGGCCGCACTCTTAACTATCTGGTGGGCATACTGCTGGAAAAGGGAATCCCGCGGGAAAATATCAAGGTAGTCGTGCACGACTATAAAGTGTACCAGTACAGGGAGCAGCCTCCCATCCTGCCCGATTACTGGAGCCGCAAGTTTATCATAGACTCCCCCGACAACAACAACTGGATAAACTATTGCAGCCACGAGATGGTAGGGTTGACTGCCGAAGAACTGGAAGAGCATTACTATCGCCCGTACCCCGAACTGCGCGGCGTGATGGACCCCCTGTTCGGCAAATAGCGTTTTATGAAGGCGCGGCGTTTCCTCCTGTCCTTTTTTGCCTCTCTTTTTATGGCGTTTTCCGCCTTTGCGTTTGGCGGGGAGGACATTGTGAGTCCGGTGGCGGGCACGTGGCACAATGTGCAGCCGCTGGTGCTCAATGTGGAAAGCGGCACCGAAATCTATTATTCGCTTAGCGGCAGCGACCCCCTGCGCTTTGGCTTTGCCTATGACGGTCCCGTCGTCCTGCCCCAGAAGGGGAAGGTCTCTGTGCGCATTACGGCGCTCGATGCTGAGGGCAGCCGTTCCGATTTTACGGTTGACTACGAGGTGCAGGACCTGCCGTTCAGCGGCTCTGCTGAGAGTTCTGCCTTTGTCCAGACATTCCTGTCAAATCCCATCCGAAAGTACATCAGCGGTTCTGCCTACAAGATTCCTGCCGAATTCAGCTATAGCATTGGAGCAAGCGGACGGAGTTTTTCCGGGCGGGAGCTGATGCTCAGTTCCCGCAACACTATGGAACGCTATGTTCCCGTGCAGGTGGAAGATGCCGCCCACCGCTATCGCTTTGTCCTCCATGTGACGGCGATTCCCGGCGCTGAAAGCCGGCAAAAGCAGCTGCCCTTCGTCATTGACAACTGGAAGCTCCTCACCTTTGCCAGCTCTGCCTACAGCTACAGGATTGACGGCGGCGAGTGGAGCAATGAGCCGGGAAGCATCCTGATAGACAGACTCAGCACCCATACGGTTATGTGGAAGGATGCCCGTGCAAAGGGTGAGTCGGCCGATGACGTGCGTATTTATTCTTATACCCTGCCGCCGCTTCCCCAGCTGGCGAGCCGCACGGAAAAGGACGGCGCGGTGACGTTCACCCTCAGCCCGCCGCCTTTCAGTTCCGCGCAGTATAAGCTTGGCGCCATTCCGCAGGACCTCTCGCTTGAAAGCGTGGCAAGCGGCTTGCATGACAGCGTGACGGTTGATGCCTTTTACGGCGAAGACCTGACGAAGGATTTTGTGGCGGGGGTCTATTTTGACGGACTCTTTCAGGGAACGCTTTCCATTCCGTATTCGGTAGACCGCCTGCCCCCGGAAGCGCCGCTCATCAGCTCGAGGGCGCAGAAGCGGCAGGGCTACAGCAAGACGGAGCTTGTCATACAGAGCGAGGCTCAGGCAGATATTTACGTTGCGCTGAGCAGTCCGCTTGAATTTGACGAGGGAACGGAGGAAGCCATGCGCGGCAGGTTTGAAAGCCTTGCCACGGGTGATTTCCACCTGTACCGGGATGGGGAGCTGACGCTCTCGTCCGGTTCAGAACTGGCAACGTTTTATAAAATCCGCTCTTATGCGGTGGACCGTGCGGGCAACAAGAGCGAGCAGTCGGAATACCGCCTTATCGTTGACGAGCACAATTTTTACTTAAACCCGCAGGCTGCGGAAGGCGGCGAGCAGGACGGCAGCTTCAGCAATCCCTTTGCCAGTTTTGAACAGGCTGTTTATGCCCTGAACGGTGCAAAGGATATGCACCTCCATGTCGTCGGCAGGGTGGAGGTAAAGAAAAGCCTTGTCCTGCGCAGTTCCTGCACTGTCATCGGTATGCAGAGCCTGCTTTTCTTTGCGGACAAGGCTTCGCTAACCATCGAGGATGCGGATGTCGTCTTTCAGCATTGCAGTATGGCGAAAAAGTCTGCAAGCCCTGCGGACAGCGGCTTGCTCCGCATCCGCGGGGGCAGCCTTTCGCTGGAAGACTGCCAGCTGAGCGCGGTCTTTGCTTTGGACGGTATCTTGCTCCGCGCGGAACGAAGCAAGCTGCGCCTTGTGGACAGCGCGCTGACAAGCCATGCCGCTTCATATACCTGCGACCTTTCCGCTGCGGATTCAGAGCTGACAGCCCTGCGTTCCCATGCCGTTGCCGTGGCACGGACGGGCGTGAATTTTAGCCTGAACCGCTGTGTCTGCTCGTTGTCCCGGACGATTCACTCGGTGGCGGGACATCTGGGGCGCTGTCTGGAAGTGAGCCGCAGCGCGCTTGACCTGCGGGACAACACATTCAGCGCGTCCTTTGACCTGCCTCCTTCGGCAAAGGCTCGCCAGTCTTTGGAAGCGGTCTGGAAGGACGCAGACACCGTGCTGCGCTCTGATATAAACAATGTCATATATGGATTTTAGATTATGAAGCAATATCTTGTCGGTTTAGATGAAGCGGGGCGCGGTTCCCTTGCGGGACCGGTTGCGGCGGGCTGTGTGCTTTTGCCATCGGATTTTCCTACGGGCATACTCAATGACAGCAAGAAACTTTCGCCAAAGAAGCGCCTGAAGGCAGAAAGCCTTATCAAGGAAGAAGCCTGTTGGGGCGTTGCCCTCATAGACCACCGCATCATTGATGCCATTAATATCCTGCAGGCAAGCCTTCTTGCAATGAAGCAGGCATATTTTGCCATGCTTGCCAGTCTGCCGGACTGGGCTTTGGCTCACGGTCTGGGTAAAATCTCATCCGCCAATCTTGCGGCGATTGCTGACGGCACTTTCTGCCCCGATGTCTCCTGCGCCGTGTCCTGCGAGCCGCACGCTGATGCCACCTATCCCCCTGTGATGGCGGCAAGCATACTGGCAAAGACCTGTCGGGACCGCCTCATGGCGGAAAGCTATGACAAGCTCTATCCCCAGTACGGCTACGCAAAGCACAAGGGCTACCCCACGCCGGAGCACCTGCAGGTCTGCCGCGAGCTAGGGCCTTCGCCCATACAGCGGCTGACGTTTTCTCTGGGGAAGGAGACTGTGATTTACTCTAATTGAAAGACCAGCTCAGATTTGTCTTTTCTGTATTCTTCGAATATACGGTTCAATACGCGCAATTTTGAAGCAGTACTTGTAGCTTTGTACAGATATAAATCTGGTGCTAGTTTAAACCAATCACTGTTCTTCTCTTCTTTTGAAAACTGAATATCTGCGAAATTTTCAGTATTCGCCAGTTTGAACATCGGGGCATAATCTTCAGAAAATAATTGCTGAGCAACACTTGTAAACATATCAACCCACTGCTTTGTCTTGTGAATGTCTGAATTGCCATAGGAGAAAGCAATAATTTTTCTCCCCGTTAAATCATCAGCATCTTCTAGGGTGACTTCGTCAACCACAGATACTCTTGGAACAAAGGTCGTCTGTGGATATGCCCATAGCTTTAATGCAAGATTTTTAATACTGTCAAATCTTGCATTCATTTCGTCATTAGTCCAGTTTTCGAATTCAAGAAGCTGTTTGTTTACATTCAGATTACTTTCTCGAAAGCCTTTTTCACACTCTTTCTTTTTAGAGAAAATATAATTTTGATATTTAGAATTATAGCCTGTTAAAGTCAGATTCGGAAGCGTATGAAGCCTTGCCTCGTAAATCTCTTTCCAGTTTTCACCTAATGCTTTTTTCCATTGCTCTGAAAGAGTTTGGGGCATAATGTGCTCCACCGTTAATTGTTGATTTTCCATCATCTCAACAACATTGACCCGCTCTACAGAATCTGTATTTTCAAGGCGGTCAAAAAGGTATTCCTTGTTTTTCTTCTGCATATGGTATACATCACGTTTTTGTATCGCCTGTATAAATTCTTCATCATTAGGAAATCCTGCACTACCAGTTTTATGCTCTAAAATATAAATCAAGACTGAATCATAAGAATCATTTTCACCTTTAATTTTCATCACATCAGAATCAAGTGTGCAAAATATCTTGTTTAAAGAATTCGTTGGATATCCAGGACATAAAATTCTGCGGAAGACAAACGATTCAATACACGATAAAGAATTCAAGGATTCTGTTTCTGATATGTTTTTTTCATTCATACGTGCAAAGTGAGCTAGAAGGAACGGATAGGCAACCGAGACGTCAATTCTATTCAGCCTGCGGAGAATATTTGAAATATTAGTATTTTCTATTTTTGCCCCTGCAATTTTGTTGTATATCTGGGCGTATTTGAGCATATCACTTAAAATCTTTTCATATCCGTCTGTGATATTTTCAGAAAATTTTTCCAGAACATAATTTTTAAAAGTGAAGTACACCGCATTTATATTCGGAATCTTTTTCTGTTTTAGCGTAAGATAATGACGTATAAAATCACTCACGGTATAAAAAGTTAACTTTTCAATTTTATGCCAGTATTTTTCATAGAATTCTTCCTGAATCGTAGGCTCCAATCCCATGAGAATAAAATTCCTTATTTTGTCTGCTTCCGTTAAGTCAAGCCCTGTTGAGTTCAAACTTTCAAAAATGAGCTGGGGATTCTCATCATCATCTACAAAAATATCAATGATTTCAAGCCGTGATATTGCATCATAAAGCGCATCTACAGAAACATGTTCCTTGAGTATCCTGTTGTAAAAATAGTAATAATTTGTCGTTATGTTAGAGTCTTTTATAAATTCGTTGTCGTCATTCAGGACGAGTTTATCAAAAGAAATGCAATCATCTTTTATAGGTTTTAATCGGAGTTTTCTTTCGTCTTTTCGGAATTTGTCAATTATGAAAGTTTGCTCAATTTCGTCAGAAAGACTTTCATTCTCAGATTTAACGTACTCCCCCTTCAATAAATTTATTATTGCAATATAGAGGATGGAAATTGTCGTGATACGTTGTTGTCCATCGATAATGAGGAAATCGGATTTCGAACTGTGTTTTCCACGTGTGGAAACGATGCTTCCAAAAAAATGAGTTTTTCTATTTTTGGAAATTATTTGTAACAAATCATCAAAAAGCTGCTTGCACTGTTTTGTTGACCAATCATAATTTCGTTGGTAGACAGGAATGATAAAACGATTTTTTGCTCCGTCTAAAAATTCAATCAATAATCTTGCATGTCCATCCAATTTTAAAACTCCTATAATAACTTTATCACGAATTAAGAGATCTGTCCAGTATGGATTTCATTATATGATTTTAATCAAAATAAACGAGACTTTTTCATATTTTATGCAGACAACGTGCAATCTAGCAAAACTACAAAAGATATAAACTACTACTATAGGAACTTACGAAAAAGCGAAGCCTTGACGGTAAGCTGCCAAGCTCAGTTTGACAAGCTGCCAAGTTCAGTCCGGCGAGTTGCCAAAGTCAGTGCGGAATCTGTCCCGATGCAAGGCGGCAGAAAGCCGTACTTTTTGAGCCGCCAGCGCCGTTTTGGTAAGTCGCTTTTTCTTTCCACACTCAAAAGTTATTTTGAGGGGCGCAAGGACTTATTCGAAGGGCTTGCAATTTCAAAATTTGAGAAAGAATGGGAGAAATATCCTGTCATTTATCTTGATTTCAATGTGGGCGATTTTACAGCCGAAGAAAATTTCCGTGCTTTGATTGGGTGAAAGCTCGATGAGTATGAAAAAATCTACGGAGTATGCCCTCAAAAAGCCATAAGTCCTGCCGACAGATTCAGCGATTTGCTGAAAACCGCCCACGAAAAGACAGAACTTGTGCTTGTATTCGCGCAATCTTTGACGAATACAAAGCCTGCTCTCCAAAATTCAAAGACTTCCGCCGAACGGATTGTAGCAGCAAAAGCCCTCGCCGAGCTTGAAACCCTGAGCTTTACCCCGAAGGCAGAAATCAGCCTTGACGGACGAAAAGAGCAAGCCGAAGCCCTGTGGAAAAAATATGGGAGGTGTTACAAAATGTATGCGACATAAGAAAATCCCCCGTATTAATATAAAACAGCACGGCAGCAAAGATTTTCAAATGATAGCGGGGGCGCATTGAGAAGGCTGTTATTTCCTTCCGTGACATTGCTTGAACTTTTTTCCGCTTCCGCATGGGCACGGGTCGTTACGGCCGACTTTTGGAAAAGGACTCACATTCGGCGGAGTTTGCATCACAGGAACCGGCGATGAGAAGAATCGCAAATCATGTGTTTTTTGAGAAGACAAATCATTTGGACTAGAGCCATAGTTTACCCACAGATGCGTTGAATTATTCAGTTCTTGGTATATTTTGAAAAATTTTTCGGCTTCCTTGGCTGACATGGTTTGTGTGAGTTCATAATCCTCATTCAAAATCTCAATCACTTGATTCATTCTGAATCCGTCTTTGATGTAAAACATAATGTCCGTAAGAATTTCATCCGAATCTTCATCATGTTTCCTTGCTTTTTCAAGAAAACCTTTCATCTGAATGTAACAAGGGTTTTTATACTCAAATTCAAACTTTCCTTGAGAATTGAATGCGTCATCTGTGTCTGGATTCTTAGAGTCTTCAAACCAGTTCAAAAGATTTTCCTTTGAGGGCACATACAATGTATGCAGCTTTCTGTCGTCCAAAATCTCTTGTGCCTGTTCTTCATCGAGAAGAATATGCGAAAGAATATTTTTGTTTTCGTGAAAATTGTACACATCATTATCGCGGGAAGAAAATTTCATAAACTCAATAATTTCTTCCCTCGTCATTTTCTGTTCAGGGAAAGCCGTTTCCCAGAGAATCTTAAAATCCCGTACAGTCAGAACTCCATAGAGTGAAAGGAGCGTATCTGCAAATTCCTTGCAGGCATACATAGAGCCAAAAGGATGCGTTCCGTCTTTTTTAATGTGAGTTGTAACCTCATCATATACTTCATCAGGGATGACAAATAATTCATCCCCATTCCGCACATCAAACTTGAACAAAAGCCCCTTCTGCAAAAAAATCTTTACCAATCCCGATTTCATTATGTACATAAAGATTTCGGATTCATCTTCATAATCCTTCGGGTCAGGGACATACAGATCCGCATTGCATACACCCGTTTCGGTATTTCGGCAATTCAAATACTGCTTGTAAAAATCAAAGTTTATCCCTCCTGCACACATCAGAAACTGGGCACAGTTTTCCGTAATGAGTTTTACAGCTGCACTTACAAGCTCCGCTTTTTTTGAAGGAATATCTTTGTTTGTAACATTGTAACTGTAAAAAAATGATTTAAGCTGCCTGATTGTGCAACTTGCCAAAATATCAGCAAGTTTTTTTACAGGCGTTTTGTGAATGCCCAGTTCATATTCCCCGATGTAGGGGAGCTGCTTTTTCCAGTCATCTTTTTCTGCCATATTATTTTTCCTCCGTAACTTGTTTTCGTCCATATCTTCCAGAAACTTGTCCAAGTCGCTTTCGACAAAAGCATTTGCGATTTCGTGCGGCTTGTTGCGGCAGCCCTTCTCAGTTGATTATCGAGTAGCTTATCTGGAATTCGGCTCAGTATTCGTCTGAGGACGAAGTTTCTGCTGGACTTTGTTCCGCGGGGGGAGTGGTGACAGGGCGTTTCGAGGTGATGTGGATGACACGCCCGGTGCGCTTGATGCCGTCGTCCTGCCGCTCGCTGCGCCTGTCTGCAACCAGACGGCTTTCGCCCTTCCTGCGGTAGATTTTTTTGCCGGCGTAGCGGCTGTCGCTGTAACGCCTGTCATCATCGTAATCCGAATGTGAACGAGAGCCAAAGCGTGTGTCCCGCTCTGCCTTCTTTGCGGCGCGGATTTTTGCCTTTTCTTTCTTATCCTTGTCGATGAATCTCAGGGAAGTATCCAGTCCATCAAGAAAATCCTGCATATCCTCGGAAAATACCACGATGGCACGACGGTCGTCCTCGCCATCCTTGATTTTGCTCTCGACAATCTGGAGGAACACATCCCCGTTCCGGTTTTCCTTTACATTGAAAAAATATGACCTGTTGTCCAGATTAACCTGATTCGTAAAAAGTTCGCCGCGTATTCCCATATATATCCTTCCTTCGCTATGTAGTTTGGATTGTTTGCTAAGATAACAGACACATAATAGCAGGTTCTTGCAAAAAAAGCAAGCCCTGCTGTTTATGCGTTTTTATTTGCTCGGTGAGACGGTTATGTAAAGGTCGTCGTGCCTTTTTGATACAGCATAGCTGTATTCTCTATTGTTCACAGACTCTACGGCGAACCACTGGTAGTTTTTGAGCTTCTTTGACTTTGTGTCAACAAAATCAGCATCGTCATAGCCTTTCAGCGTGCCTACGCCCCACACAAGCCATTCGTCCAGCTTTTCGTTGTAGACATAGACCTTGAACGAGGCAACCTCGTCAAAAATCTCGCTGACAAGGCGGATATTGTCTTTCGCCTTGCCCTTGATCTCCGCTACGTTAAAGACATAAGCGTTGGGATTGTCAAAGGTCGGTGCCCTGGACTTGCCCGCAGCAAAAGCCGCAGACACGCAGAGCGCTGCGATAAGCGGCAGCAAAAACTTTTTCGCTAAATTCATAAAAAACCTCGTTAAAAAGCATATACTTATTCATTCAAAAAAGCAAGCCCTTTAAGCCATGCGGCAAGCGCTTCATTCCAATGAGATGCCCTCATAAAGTCGCTGTCCTTCATGCCAAAGCCATGCCCGCCTTGGTCATAACTGGCAAACTTGCACGGTATTCCCTGCGCCAAAAACGCGGCATACAGACGCACGCTGTTTTCATATATAACCACAGGGTCATCCTTGCACGCCACTAGGTACACCGGCGGCATATCTACGGGAATCTGCATCTCGAGGGAGAACAGGTCCTTTTGTTCCTGCGTGGGCAGCTTTCCGAGCAGGCTTTTCCGTGACCAGGCATGCGCTATGTCGTCCTGCATGGATACCACGGGATAGACGGAAATAACAAAGTCAGGACGGAGGCTTATCTCGCTCTGTATGCCTATTTTTGCCAGCTCGTCACAGCGCCCGGCGAATGCCCCTGCCCATGCTACCAGGTGCCCCCCTGCGGAATAGCCTATCAGCCCCACCTTGTGCATGTCTATTCCCAGCTCCTTGTCCCGCTCCCTCACAAACTGGATAGCTCGCTGTATGTCCTGCATGGGCGCAGGATAATGGTAGCCGTATTGTGCAACCCTATATAATAGAAGACAAGCGACAATCCCTTGCTTGGCAAACCATTTTGCAGTTTTGCGTCCCTCGGCAAACAGTCCCAGATGGTGGTAACTTCCTCCCGGACAGATAATTACTGCCGTGCCGTTGGGCTTGTCGGGCACTGTGATTTCCATAGTGACATGCTGCCCGTACATAGCGGGAATACCCGCCCATATGTTGACCTTCTGCTTCCTTGCGGCAGAGGCATTGAACCCTGCCCCCAGCAGCAGGACAAAAAGAAAAGCTTTTTTTATAGAAAACATGTTTTTCCTCCATCAAATGACTTTTAAATGACTTTATTGTCTCTGGAAAGCGCTTCATCAGCAAGCCGTTTGTGCATCGCCTCCGTCATTCTGCGCGTGGCAATGTGCGAGGGAAGCTGCGCATAGTCAGCAGTGCAAATGGCGGGCAGCAAGTGCAGGTCGTAGCGGTAGATTTCTTCCCGGTTATATGAAAAAAAGGCGTCATGTTTACCTAGCCCGTACTTGTCGTTTCCCCCGATGTACAGGGGCTGTATATCGGCTCCCGTCTCATATGCTATGTGGGCTGCCCCGCGCTTGAAGGAATTTGTCCCATGGCGGGGAGTGCGGGTGCCTTCCGGGAAGATAATGATGTTTGCGCCGGAGGCAAGCGACTGCCTGCAAAGTGTGAGCAGTTCGTTATAGCCAAGGTTGTTTACAATGTACAGCTGCCTGATTACCCATGCCGCCGCAGTCTTTGTGAGCGAGCCGCGCACAATGCAGTCCGCATTGGGAATGAGCGAAATGACAATCACCACGTCGAGCAATGACGGATGGTTTGCGATGACGATCTTCGACTGCATGCTGCGGTATTGTTTTCGCTCATCAGCGTTTAGCCTTATTCCCCCGAAGAGCTGCAAGGCGAATACAAAAAAGCGGAACAAGGCAGATATGAAAGCCCGTGCGGCCCTTTTGAAGCGGCTTGCAGGATGCAGAGCGAGCCTGAGCAGCGGCAGGACGAATATGCCAATGATGATGCTGCCCAGTCCGAAAATCACTATGGCGCTTATCTTCAGCAGGCAACGGTAGCTGTATATGATACGGTTTTTCGGCGGGGGTAAGTCGGCCGCGCTGTACCGCCATGCTTTGTCAGAGGAAATCACGCGCATTGCCCCCTGAGCAGCGCTTTCAGGAACATGGCTGGCGTCTTTATCAACGCAGGTTCCAAGGGGCAGGGAATGCAGCAAGTCTCCGTGGGAACGGCTGACACAATGCAGGCAAAGGCAAGCGGCTCGCTGTCTACGGGGCACAGGCTGCCGTATTCCTCGGGAACCAGCTCGTCTCCGTACACAAGCAGGAGTTGCCCTTCATCCCCGCACAATAGCGATGCACATGCGCTAGCAATGCCGTCAGGGAAACTGCCCTTTGCTGGAAAGATTGCCGAATAGCCGAGCCAGTTTCAAAAGTCGCTACAAGGGATAAACCCATTGGAAAACAGACGAAA
>CAKZZK010000095.1 GCA_937885235.1 uncultured Treponema sp. | reverse complement strand
AAGGCTTCTAGGTTTTCTAGTAAAGGCTTCTAGGTTTTCTAGTAAAGGCTTCTAGATTTCCTAGTAAAGGCTTCTAGGTTTTCTAGTAAAGGCTTCTAGGCTTTCTAATAAAGGCTTCTAGGTTTTCTAGTAAAGGCTTCTAGGTTTCCTAATAAAGGCTTCTACGTTTTCTAATTAAGGCTTCTACGTTTTCTAATTAAGGCTTCTACGTTTTCTAATTAAGGCTATTACGTTACGAAATCAAGGCTGCGGCGGAATGAGGGGGAGGGAAATGGACAAAAAAAGGGAAAGACCGCTTTCGGAGCCTTCCCCGTCAAAAATCTACTGCTTAAGCGTCCAAACTAGTTTTTTCCCAATGCGATGGATTTCTCAAACGCAGCGGTAGCGGCATCGATGATGGCGCCGCGGAAGCCGCTGCGTTCAAGGGAAGCGACAGCTTCTATCGTGGTGCCCGCGGGGGAACAGACGGCATCCTTTAGCTCGCTGATGGAACGGCCGTCTTCCAGAGCGAGGGCGGCAGCGCCTTTGAGCGTCTGTGCCGCGTAGATATACGCCTGGGAGCGGGGAATGCCGAAGCGCACCGCCGCATCAGCAAGCGCTTCAATAAAGAGGAAGGCATACGCTGGGCCGCTGCCGCTCACCGCCGTCACGCCGTCCATGAGCTTTTCTGCGACCACTTCCACCTTGCCCGCGGCTTCAAGCAAGCCCTTCACCACGGCGCAGTCCTCATGCGAAAGCTCCGCTGACGGGCAGAGGGCTATCATCGCCTCCCCCACCGTGGCGGGCAGATTCGGCATAATCCGCGCAAGGCGGGGCACACGGCTGCCGAAGGCTTCACGCACAGAGGCAAGCGTCACTCCGGCGGCGACCGACACGACCACCGCATCTGCCGCAAGGACGGGGCTTATCTCCCGCACCACCTGCGCAATATACGCGGGCTTTACCGCAAGGAAGAGGTATTTTACCTGCCGCGCAAGCTCTCCGTTGGAAGGGAGCGCGGTTGCCCCGATGCCGGAAGCAAAGGCCTTCGCCTTTTCCATATCAGCATCGCTTACAAAAAGCTGCCGCGCCCGTGACTCTGCGGGAAAAAGAGCCGCCATTGCCCGCATGAGCGCGCCGCCCATCATGCCGCTGCCAATGCAGCCCACCGTTATGCCGTCTGTATTCATAGTGATTTATCCTTGCTTTCTTTTGCCAAGAAAAGCGTTCCGTTGTTCGTTCCGTCCGCAAGGGAAGTAAGCGGGCGCTCGCGGCGGCTGTTTGCCAGAATGAGGGGGATTCCTTTCTCCGTCACCTTTTCCGCAGCCTGAATCTTCGTCTTTACGCCGCCCGTGCCAAAGCTGTTCGTGGTGCCAAGCACTATCTGCCTGAGCAGCTCGCCGGTATCCGCGACGAGTTCCACGAGCTTTGCCTCGCTGTTCGTCTTGGGATTGTCCGTGTAGATGCCGTCAATGTCGCTGAAAAGGACAAGCACATCGGCATTCCACAGGATGGCGGTCAGCGCGGAGAGGTTGTCGTTGTCGCCGATGCTGTTTTCCTCAAAGGAGACTGAATCGTTCTCGTTTATGATGGGGACAACGCCTTCGTCCACGAGGGTAAAGAGCGTGTTGCGCATATTGAGCGTGTGGTGGTAATCTTCAAAATCTTCCTTGACGAAGAGCAGCTGGGCAACGTGCAGATTCTGTTCTTTGAAGGCGGCACGCCACTTGTCCATCAGTTCCACCTGCCCTATCGCCGCAAGCGCCTGCCGGTAGAGCAAATCCTTTTTGTGCGCCCAGCCGTTGATGCTCGAAAGCCCCGCAACCTGTGCGCCGGAAGACACCACGATAAGCTGCCTGCCCTGCGCCATCAGCGCCGCGCACTCCGCGGCAATGGTGTTCATAAAGGAAAGGTTTATCGTGCCGTCTTCCTTGGCAAGCGAATTGCTGCCAAACTTGATGACAATCTTCTTTGCCGCCTGCAGGGTCTCTTTGATTGTCGCCGCTGCCATCACCGCACCTGTCCGTCGCCGTCAATGAGGAACTTGGTCGTCGTGAGCGCCTTGATGCCCATCGGTCCCCGCGCATGGAGCTTCTGCGTGCTTATGCCCAGTTCCGCGCCAAAGCCAAACTCGCCGCCATCGGTAAAGCGCGTGCTCGCATTGACGTAGACGCAGGCGGCATCCACCTTCGCCTGAAACTGGCGGGCATGGTCGCGGTTGTTGGTGACGATGCACTCGCTGTGCTTGGTGTTGTGGGTATTGATGAATTCTATTGCCTCTCCAAGGGAGTCCACCGCCTTCACCGCCATGACGAAATCGAGGAACTCGTAGCCAAAGTCAGCCTTCTGCGCCCTCACGAGGCAGTCTGGCTTGTCCTCGTGCAGGTTCAGCTTGCCGGCAGCTACGGCAAGGAGGGGGAAGCATACTTCGTCGGCCCGCAGCTGCACGTCGCCTTTCAGCTCCCGCATCAGCATGGGCAGGAACTCGCCGCCCACTTTCTTATTCACAAGCAGCGTCTCTATGGCATTGCAGGCACCGGGGCGCTGCATCTTGGCATTGCGCACCAGCTTTACCGCCATCGCAAGGTCGGCGTCCTCGTCCACATAGAGGTGGCATACGCCGGCCCCTGTCTGGATAACGGGAACACGGGCATTTTCCACCACCGCGTTGATAAGGCGGGCTGAACCGCGCGGCAGCACCACGTCTATGAGCCCCGTGGCAAGCAGTATCTGGTTCACCTCGGTGTGGTCGCCGCCCTCGCAGAGGTAAATGGCAGTGCGCACTCCGTCGCCGCCCGCTTTGAGCAAGCCCTGCTTTATCGCCGCCGTCAGCGCCTTGTTGGACTCCAGCGCGGAGGAAGAGCCGCGCAGCAAAATGGCGTTGCCGCTCTTGTAGGCAAGCGCGAAAGCATCGACGGTCACGTTGGGGCGGGACTCATAGATGATGGCCACCACCCCCAGCGGCACGCGCAGCTGCCGTATGGAAAGCCCGCGCTGCGTAGACCAGCCGGAAACGACCTCGCCCACTGGATCCCCCTGGGCGATTATCACAGAGATGCTCTCTTCTATGCTCTGGAATTTCTTGTCGTCAAGGGCAAGCCGCTCCACAAGCGCTTCAGGCATTCCCTTTTCCCGTGCGGCGCGCACGTCGGCGGCGTTAGCCTCCAGAATGCCAGCCTTGTTTTCTTTGATTGATTCAAGCACGCAGGAAAGCGCGTGATTTTTTTGAGCCGCGGTATGCAGCGCAAGGGCATTCGCAGCCCGCCGCAAATCCGCGCAGATAGCTTCTATGTCCATATTTTTGGCCGCCTTTAGTAATTGGCAAGGAAATACATACCGAGCAATGTGGTCACGCGGGTCTTTGCCTCTGACCATGCGGCATTGCGCGGCAAACTTTTTACGTACCACCAGAAAATACCAAACTCGGGGTCGATACGCAGCGCGTATTCTTCAAAATCCTTTGCCCGCGTCTGTGCGCCAAACATCAGGTAGACCACATCGTCCACAATGCTGAAAAAGAGGGGATATGATTCAAGATAGGATTTGCTGTTCATGAGCCTTGTAAATTCCGCAAGGTGGTACAGCACCTGGGCCTTAAGCTCTTCGTCGGATTTTTCCACCCAGGTTTTCTGAATCAGCAGTACAAGGTTTTTGTGGAAGCTGGCAATAAGCCGTTGCTCACCTTCGCCTTCCGGCGGGGACACTTTGGAGAATCCACTGCCCACGCCAAGCGCATTGGCTATAATCGCCACGGAAGCGAAAACATCTCCTTCATCCGTCGCCGTCAGCAGGGACTGCAATGCAACGAGCGCGTCTTCCTCTACAAATTCCTCAATCTGCTTGTCACTCATAACAGAGAGTATTGTAGAGGTTTAGCCGTTTTTTTTCAAGTAGTCGGTATTTTTAAGATAAAGAATGCGCTGGTTGCGGGAGCCGCGGAAAGAGAGGGAGATGTCTCGCTGCTCTTCGATGTAGGGGCCGTCAACAAGCACGTCGATGCAGGAAAGCATTTCTTCCGTCACGACGGTGTGCTTGCTGCCGGAAGGGGAAAGCAGGTCCCGCTCATACAGGTAGCCCGTGTAGCACCAGATTGTCTTTTGGGGAAAAGCCTCCCGCACCCTGCGGAGGAAAGGAGCGAGGCATGCCTGGTTCTCCTCTTCAAAAGGCTCGCCGCCGAGCACCGTCAGCCCCGCAATGAAGGGGGGCTTGAGGGCTTCAAGCAATTCCTCCTCCACAGCGGGGGTAAAGGCCTTTCCGTAGGAAAAATCCCACGTCTCCTTCTGGAAACAGCCCTTGCAGTGATTGCGGCAGCCGGAGACGAAGAGCGACACGCGCACCCCCTCCCCGTCAGCCACATCAAAGCGCTTTATCATGCCATAGTTCATCAAGTAAAAGTATAGCGCGCTTCCGGCTTTTTGAGTAGGGGAATGCCGGCTGTTTTTGCTTCACGTTAATCTTCTACCTTTATCTTTACCACCTTGCCCGCGCTTGACGTAAGCGTGGCTGTTCCCTCACCGACGGCGGTAGCCTTGCCCTTCTTGCTGATGACGATGACTGCCGGATTTGAGCTTGTCCACGTTCCCGAAAGCTTCATGCTGTCGCCAAGTTCAAAGACAAAATCGTAGGCCGAGCCGTCATCCTCATCGAAGTCCTCATCATCGCCGCTGTCGGTCACGGTGCGGACAAGGCGGATGCCAGTCCCTGCGCCCGATCCACCCCTGCCGACGTAGGATACAAATCCGCCGCTTTCGAGCCTGCCGCCGCCTACACCATCCTCATACTCGTTATAGGCACCGCCAAGGTAGGTATAAGGTTCTCCCAGACTGTGGCTATAGTCGGGCAGCAGGGCAAACTCCGCCACATTCCCGCTCATGTCATAAAGACCGAGCGCGTTGGGTGTCTTTTTACCCACGTTATGAGGGACATAGTCCCTTCCGACCTTGCTGTTGCCGACGTACCAAGCTACACGGTCGGCATCATTGCTCCCGCTGTACTTGTACGTCGACGGCCTTGCTCCCTCTTTCGCCGCGTAAGTCCACTCCAAATTTGTCGGCAGGCGGAAGCCGTTGGCGGAGTAGTCCACCTTGACGGCTTTCCAGTCGGCATCCTCCCTTGTAGGCACAGCCCCCCATCGTGCGGGGTTTGTGGAGCCTTTTATGGTGTACACCGGGGTCAGGTTCATCATCATGCTCAGCTTGTTGCAGAAGACAATAGCCTCGTCAATGCGCATGTTCTCTACAGGATTGTTGTTGTCCTTGAACTTGGAAGGATTAGTCCCCATCACTTCCTTGTACATCCACTGCGGCACTTCGGTCTTCATAATCATGTACGAGTCCAGCTTGCCCGCCGGAATGGTAACAAAGTCGTTCTGCACCGCATTTTTGAGCTTCGCGCTCTGTGCGGACGCAAAAGCTCCCGCACATACCATTGCCAGGGCAATTACGCCCGTCCGTACCATCTTAGCTCTTTTCATAAGTGGTCTCCTTGTTGTATAGAATTTGGAATATAAAAAGGCACAGTCCGTCCTGCGGCAAGCAGACTGACAGACCGTGCCATTTTTGCGAGTTATTATTCATAGAAGAAAAATGCTTTACGCCGCGCTTACAGACACACGCGGGGGGGGGGGGGCAAATAGTGCCAAGTACGGGCTTTGCTTTCATCGTGTTCTCCATTGCTTTGCTCCTACCAGTATAACACCGCTGCCGCGAAAAAGATACAGATTTTTCTTGATTTTTGTTTTCCCACTGCACATCTAGCGCATTTACGGCGGACGTGCTATACTGCGAGCATGGTACAGGCAAAAAAGTTCGAGCAGACATTCATCAACGAATACCTTGCGTGGAACCTGCATGACCAAGATGTGGAAAGGCGTGTACTTGATTTATTTAGTTTCTTTCTCTACCATCCATCCAGTGATGGTGCGCTCCGCGCTGTCAAAGTTCACACCAATTTTGACAAGTGTACGGATATCGGAAGTGTAGGGTACGGCATAGCCCTGTATTTCTATCTGCGCAAGAGCATCCTCCGCACTGCCATCACGCTTGAACTCGAAGATGTACACATAGCATTCTGTCTCCACAATGCAATCAGCCCGCCCTTTCGCACTGTGCTGTTCCACCTGCACGAACTGCCCCAACAGCAGAAAGGTCAAATAGACAACGTTCTGGAAGTCACGCTCCAAAAGCCTGTCCGCGTCAGGGGCTGAAATATATGGCAGACGGGCGAACAGCGCAGTAAACTGTTCCCGCAATATATCCGTATCTCCAGCCTCTATCGCGTCATCAATGGCGAAGATGTCCGCGCCCGTCCTTCCCTGCGCGTTGTGCAGATACACCGGCGCGAGGCTTTCCGTAAAGCCGTATTTCACTTCATCGTTTGGATAGCCGAGCGTATACCTTCTGCGCCGCTCCTCATAGCCCTTTATGGTCAGGTAGCCGGACTGGTAGAGCAACGGCACTATGTCGGGATTTTCAGGGCGGTAGTTGCTTACTTCCTCCGCGGTGGTGTGCAGGCTGCCGTCGCTGAACTGCTTCGGGTTAAAGCCCACACTGTTCAGACGGTTCACAAGGAAGCTAGGCGTTCCCGTTCCGAACCAGTACTTGCCAAAATCTCGTTTTTTGAATGCGTTAATCAGGCTGAACGGATTGTAGATGTCCGCCGATTTTTTTGCAAAATGATAGCCGTCGTACAGCTGTTTTAGCTTTGCAAGGCATTCTTCCCTTGCCATGCCGTTCTCCGCCGCCATCGCGTCTATTTCAGGCACAAAGTCCCGTTCCAGCTCTTTCTGCGTGATGCCGCAGATTTCGGCAAAGTCTTCATCCATCGAGATGTCCTGCAGCTGGTTCAGGTCGCTGAATATGCTTATCTTGGAAAATTTCGTTACCCCCGTGAACAGCACAAAGCGCGTGTATGCATCGCAATCCTTGAGCACAGCAAAAAAGCCCTTGTACAGCTCGCGGTTTCTCTGTTCCTGAGCCGCGTATTGCTCCGGCTGTGTTCCCAGCGTTTTTAACAAAGGATTGTCGTATTCGTCCACAAGCACGGCAACACGGAGACCTGTCTTTTCCCTGGCATTTCTGAGGGCGTTCTTAAAGCGAACGGGCAGGGACGGCTCATCGCTTGGCAAGCCGTATGTCTCTTCAAAGATGGAAAGGCAGCTTTGCAGTGCCATTCGCAGTCCGCCTTCCTGCGTAAACTCACCTCCCGCAAGGCTGAATTTGAGCACGGGGTACGCCGCCCACTCTGTTTCCTTGTCCGCAATCGCAAGCCCTGCGAACAAGTCCTTTCTGCCGAGGAAATATGCCTCCAGCGTGGAAACAAGCAGGCTTTTGCCAAACCTGCGCGGGCGGCTCAAAAAATACGTTTTTCCGTCCTGCACGAGGTTATATATGAGTTCCGTCTTGTCTACGTAGACGTAGCCGCCCGTGCGGATTGTTTCAAAGTCCTGTATGCCAATCGGGAGTTTCCGTGCATTTACCATGCCACAAGTCTAACACGGCGCGGCAATTTATGCAATGTTCCACAGCGTCCGCGAAAATTTGCCCAGTGTACACTGGGCAAAGGACTTGACAGAGTCCTTTGCCGCGAAACTCGCTTCGCTCGTTTCGCGGCAAATAAAAATAACAGGAGGAAATGTTTATGGAGGCAGGCGCACCAAACCTGCTGTTCTTTTTGGCAGTTCAAATAATGCCAGACGGGAGCTGCACATGGAAAGGATTCACCGTGAGTCAATAGAAGCCATAAAACTGATTGCAGAGACAGTCACCGCAATCAACGCGACACTTAATCCCACAAAAAACAAAAGTCACCCGTAGAAAAAAATAACGCCTTAAAAAAGGCGGCAGCCGCACACTCCTCCGCGGTGGTGTGCAGGCTGCCGCCCTGCTTTGTTACAGATGGAGCACCCGCTCCTTGATTTCCTGCGTGCGCCCCTGATTCCAGTACTGCGTGCCGATGTAGCCGCAGGTGCGCCGCGCCACATTCATGGAAGCCTGCTCGCGGTTGCCGCAGTTGGGGCACTCCCACACAAGCTTACTGTCGGCATCCTCCACAATGCGGATTTCTCCCGTGTAGCCGCACTTCTGGCAGAAGTCGCTCTTCGTGTTCAGCTCGGCATACATGATGTTGTCATAGATATGCCTGAGCAGTGCCATCACTGCGGGGATATTGGAAGAAAGATTGGGCACTTCCACGTAGCTCACCGCGCCGCCGGGAGAAAGCCTCTGGAATTCAGCTTCAAAGCTCAGCTTGGTAAAGGCATCGATGGGCTCGGACACATGCACGTGGTAGCTGTTGGTGATGTAGTTCTTGTCCGTCACCCCTTCGATGATGCCGAAGCGCTTTTTGAGGCACTTGGCAAACTTATAGGTCGTTCCCTCCATCGGCGTTCCGTAGACGGAATAATCTATGTGCTCCGCAGCCTTCCACTTTGCGCAGGCATCATTGAGCGCATGCATGACGCGGAGCGCAAAGGGCTTGCCGTCCTCATCCGTGTGGGATTTGCCCGTCATATAGCGGGTGCATTCATACAGCCCCGCATAGCCGAGGGATATGGTGGAATAGCCGTTATACAGCAGGCGGTCAATGGTCTCCCCCTTGCCGAGCCGTGCAAGCGCGCCGTTCTGCCAGAGGATGGGAGCCACATCGGACTTTGTGCCGAGCAGGCGCTCGTGCCGTATGCACAAGGCACGGTGGCAAAGCTCAAGGCGCTCGTCAAGCAGCTTCCAGAACGCATCCATATCGCGGTTGGAAGAACAAGCCACGTCCACAAGGTTGAGCGTCACCACCCCCTGATTAAAACGGCCGTAGAACTTGGCCCTGCCGGTCTGGGGGTCTATATAAGTCGTCAGGAAAGAGCGGCAGCCCATGCAGGGATAGCAGTGCCCCTCCCCGTTCGCATCGCGCTTGAGTTCCAGCATCTTCTTTTCGCTGATGTAGTCGGGAACCATGCGCCGCGCCGTACAGCGTGCGGCAAGCTCGGTAAGGTGGTAGTAGCGGGAGCCTTCCGTTATGTTGTCCTCTTCAAGCACGTAGATGAGCTTGGGGAAGGCAGGCGTAATCCATGCCCCCGTCTCGTTCTTTACGCCCTGATAGCGCTGCTTGAGCACTTCCTCAATGATGAGCGCAAGGTCAGACTTTTCCTGCTCGTTGCGCGCCTCGTTGAGATACATGAACACCGTCACGAAGGGAGCCTGCCCGTTGGTGGTCATCAGCGTGATGACCTGATATTGGATGGTCTGCACCCCGCGCTTTATCTCTTCCATTATACGCTGGTTCACCATATAGTTGAACTGCGCATCGCTTATTTCCAGCTTTGTTGCCTCCACGGTCTCGCGGATTTCCTTCTTTATCTTCTGGCGGCTCACGTCCACGAAGGGGGCAAGGTGCGCAAGCGAAATGCTCTGCCCGCCGTACTGGCAGCTTGCCACCTGCGCTATGATCTGCGTGGCAATGTTGCAGGCTGTGGAGAAGGAATGGGGGCGGTCTATCTTGGTGCCGCTGATGACGGTGCCGTTCTGCAGCATATCCTCAAGGTTTACGAGGTCGCAATTGTGCATGTGCTGGGCAAAGTAGTCCGCGTCGTGGAAATGGATGATGCCCTCGTCATGTGCCCTTGCGATATCCGGGTCAAGGAGCAGGCGGCGGGTTATATCCTTGCTCACTTCTCCCGCCATGTAATCGCGCTGCACGGAGACGACGGTGGGATTCTTGTTTGAGTTTTCCTGCTTTACTTCCTCGTTGTTTTCCTCAAGGAGGCTGAGTATCTGCTGGTCGGTGGTATTCTCCTTGCGCATGAGCGCATGGCGGTAACGGTAGGTGATGTAGAGCTTTGCCACCTCATAAGCTCCATGCTGCATGATGCCTGTTTCCACGAGGTCCTGAATGTCTTCCACGTTGAGGGTGTAGCCACCCTTGTGGCATTCAATCTCTATGTCGTCCGCAATAGAGTTGATCTGGGATTCAGAGAGCCTCTTGCTCTCAGAGACCTGGGCATTCGCCTTTTCAATGGCTGCCACAATCTTGCCGCGGTCAAACGCGACTTCCGCTCCGCTGCGCTTTATAATCTTCATGCCGATTTGCCATCCTCTCATATAAAATAAGCCCCGCACAGCCACCATATATGGCGTGCCACCCGCTTTCAGTCTACTATCTATAGTGTTTTTAGTCAAGAACAGAGCAGGCAGTAGCGGCAGAATTTCTGCCGTACTACCTTTAGTTATCGGAATGAAAGAAAATTTATTTAATTTCGTATGAGAGCACGACGAAATACAGCCCGCCGTCCTTTGCTTCCGGCAAAAAGCCCGTCAGAGACGCCCGCTTGCCCACGAGCAGGCGGATTTCATCGCTGGTCACAGGAAGGGGCATTTTTTCCGCCTTTCCGGGAGGAGGGTCAAAGGGGGGCGCGTCAGAGCCGCCGCCGAAGGGTCCCAGCGCGGGGGCATTTTGTCCATCGTGCTGCCGCTTTCCCTGCGGCTGCATCACGATGCCGACAAGCGTGTAGGTCTTGCTGCCCACCGTGACGACGGGCAGTGAGCGCTCAAGCCGCACCGTCCCCGTGATTGTCACCTTCAGGGTATTGCTGTCAATGTCATCGCTCCCGTTCGCAATGGCAGCAGCGCACAGGAAAAAGCAAAGCACTGCCGAAATCACCATACATTTTTTTCGCATCATATACGCTTCCAAAACAAAGGAGCGGGAGGAAAAGTTACAGGATAACTTTGGGGAGATTATTTCTCTTTTACAAAATCATATTCTTTGCACTTCTCTTCAAGAAGTTTAAAATCACAGCAAAAAGGAATTACTTTGCCAGTTTTCATCTGTTTTTCATACAGTCTACTTGCCTTTTGAATTAGAGAGTTCATTATCTTAAGGCAGAAAGAATACTCAATATTCAAAAGAATTTTATACTTTTTATCGGCAACAGAGTCATTTTCCGAAGAATTCAAATTTACTTCTGAATAAAGTCCTTGTTTTATAGGAATCATCTTCTTTAAGTCCAGCACAGAAAGAATATGTTTCAAAGTACCGTCGGCATTTTCTACATAGATGCCTTTTGAACCGCTTTCCGCTTTTGAACAGTTTTCAAAAATAAGGAAACGATCTATATCAACATTTTTCCATGTTTTATGTTTTTCCTTTGCGGAAGAAAGAGGAATTACGTACTCAACACCGTTTTCTTGTACGAGAATCCCAATATACGGCTTTGTCTCATAACCTGTCGGCTTGTAATAAACTTCACTGCAAAATTTATAAAGATATTTTAAATAATCCTGATTAATTGAGATAAACTTCAGATTTCTTTGCAGTGAAAACATTTTACCCCTATAAAAACTGATATGTTGTGCCTTTTGTCAAGATAAAAAAGAAAAAAACAGCAGGAA
>CAKZZK010000094.1 GCA_937885235.1 uncultured Treponema sp. | reverse complement strand
ATACGACAAAGTCGCTTTCGAATTCTTGCGACAAATTCCCTTACGAATAATAGGTAAAATACTGCTCGGAATATTCCGTCTTGTTTGCATCGATATTCTATGTTATCATTTTCTAGGAAAACGTTGATTAATATCTTCCATGAAATTAAATTAATCAGCGTTCTCTTAAGCGTATCAACAAGGAGATATATTATTATGGAAGGAAAGCAGCTGAACAGAAAATGTTGTAAGGTACTTTTGAGCGTAACGCTTTCAAGCGTCTTGCTCATAGCATTGAGCGGATGTATGAAATCCAAGCCGGGCGTGCTTGGAGAATACATTGACTATAATTATCCCTACGAGCCAGACAGTCCTGCGCCAGCCCCGCACAAGGGCTATTTTGCTTCTGAACACGGAACAATGAGCTTTAACGGCGACGGCGAGAGCGTCACCATTGATTTTGACAAGCCGCTTGCAGCAGCGGTGGGACTGCCCGCTGGGGAACAGAAGGCAACTTATGCATTCAAAAGCGGAGACCTTCCACCCCACGGAAAAATCCCCATCCGCTACGATGTAGCGATGTACCTTTCCATCACGGCAGGCTCGCAATATGCGGACATAGCGGTGGGCATTGTCAGCGAGGATGGAATAAAATCCACAGGAACAAACTGCACGACGGAAGACCGCATCACATTCATCGATGTGGAACTGGACGGAAAAGCCGGAGTTAATTTCTTAAAATCAACAAAAACTATAAAATACACAGGTCAAGGCAGACAAAAACAACAGCGTGGCAGCAACTTTGACCGCCGCGGCTGCCGCCGTACAGGATAGCGGCGCAGGTATGGACGAAGCGAGGCAGCGCGAGATTGCCCGTGCGCTTTCTACAAAGGCAAATGCACGGGAATCAGATTTTAGCTGGCTGATTGAACGCGCCTATTCGCGCCCGGGGAGTCCTGCATCAAAGGCAGCACCCAAAGACACCGTCCGCATTGCCGATATGCCCCTGCTGCTGAACGGCGGCTGGAAATGCTTCCTCTGCGGAGAGGGCGATGTATACACAGGTACAGACGCAAGGCTCTTGAATGCCGAGATACAGACCGATGGAAACGCTTTTACCGTCCTGCTGAACTGGTGGCGCGTCATCAATCCCTCCGTGGAAGGCATAGAAAACGAGGAGGGAACTACGGCGTGCAAGGGAAAATGGAACGCCAAAACAGCTTCCGTGCATACGGTGGCGGACATAGGCAATGTTGACCTGACGGATTTCTACCTCGCAAAGAACAAAGACGCGGAATACGCCGTTGGAACGCTCACTTGGAGCTCCGGCGAAGTCGATAACATCGGCCTGATGCGGACGCTTTCAAATGAAGCATCGAAAGAGGACACTCTGATCCAGCGGGCAATGAAGCGTTCCGGCGCGCCTGAAGCAGAGCTAACGTGGAATGCCGACGGGACTGCCACAATCCACCTCTTTGAAAGCATAGACGATGGCAACGGCGAGTCCCATATTTCAACATGGGACTGGTACACTATTGCCCCAGACACGATGATGGGAACGGACTTTCTGGAAATGCCGGTGGATTTGAGCAACTGAAGAAACAAACGGAAATGTCTAAACTCACTAGGTTGACATATACTGTGGTTTTTGATAAAGTACGTAATACAATCTGTTTTAATTTAGAGGAGTTCCCATGTCAGGACATAGCAAATGGTCAACCATTAAGCACGCGAAGGGAATCGCTGATGCCAAGCGCGGTGCATTGTTTACAAAATTTATTAAGGAAATATCAATAGCTGCAAAGATGGGCGGCGGAGACCCGAATTCCAACCCGCGCCTGCGTACCGCAATCCTCAAGGCAAAGGCTGCATCCATGCCCAAGGACAACATTGAACGCGCCATCAAGAAGGGGACTGGAGAACTGGGAGCCGCAACTTACGAAGAGCTGGTCTATGAAGGCTATGCAGCAGGCGGTGTTGCCGTACTCGTGGAAGTGCTTACCGATAACAAGAACCGCGCCGCTGCCGATGTGCGCAATATCTTCAACAAAAACGGCGGCAACCTCGGAACAAGCGGTTCTGTAAGCCGTATGTTTGACCGCAAGGGTGTCATTGAATACGATGCGGAGAAAGTGAGCGAAGACGAAGTGATGGAAATCGGTCTTGAAGCGGGTGCAGACGACATCGTGAACGAAGACGGCGTCATCACCGTAACGACAGACCCCTCAGCCTTTGAAAAGGTTCTGGAAGCACTGCAGGCAAAGAACTTTGAGTCGCTTTCAGCAGAGGTGTCCATGGTGCCGCAGGCATACACCGCCGTCGATGTTGACTCAGCAAAGAAAGTTGCAAAACTGCTCAACAAGCTTGAGGAAAACGACGATGTGCAGAACGTGTACTCCACGGTAGAATACCCCGACGGCTTCGATCCCGATGCCGAATAAGCATACTGAAAATTGCTATAAAAGAGAAGGCACCATGTTCCGGCATGATGCCTTTTTTGTTTGCAGTCGGGAGGACTCATGCAGGAAAAAAAGCGCATCATCGGAATCGATCCCGGACTGGCGCACACGGGCTTCGGCATTGTGGACAGCCGTGCGGGCACAGCAAAACTCGTAAGCTACGGGGTGATTGACACAGCGGCAGACGAAGACCACGGCACGCGGCTGCTTGCCATCTATAACCGCTTTTGTGCCATTCTGGACGAATTCCGCCCCGATGAGGCGGAGATGGAAACGCTGTATTTTTCACGCAATAGCTCAAGCGCAATGGCGGTGGCGGAGGCAAAGGGGGTGCTCACGCTCTGCCTCGCACAGTACGCCATCCCCCTCTTTTTTTACACACCCAGACAGATAAAGTCCGCTGTGACGGGCACTGCCTCTGCGGACAAGGAGACCGTGGAACTCTACGTAAAGCTCCTGCTCAAGCTCAAGGAGGAGCCAAAGCCCGACCATGCCGCAGACGCACTGGCGGGGGCAATCACGCATATTCACACAAAATATGTTTGACATAAATCTTGTATTGCTTCATAATCAAGTTTATGGAAGAAAACATCGTGCGTACAGTCACCGATGGTGATGGAAAGGAGAGGGGTCTGTTCAGCAAATTGGTCGATTTTCTACTGGGGCGGGCTGCTGATGACAATTCAAGGGATTTGAAGTTAATCCAAAAACGGCTTTTTAAGTCTGGCTGCAAGTTTTACAATGTGAGCAAAGATAAAGTGCTCGTCGATTTTGCCGAATTGCTCTTCGATGTCTACAAGACAATAGCACCCTTGCGGGAATTCTTTTTGGCACGCAACAGCGATGCCTACTATGCGGATGCCCTTATACGCTATTTTATGAGCGACCAGCAGACAAAGATGTACACGGTCCTTGAAGCTTCACACATCGAGGAAGTTGCCCAAAAAATGGATTTTGACCCGCTCAAAGAGAAAGTCCTCAAAACATACAGCGCCTTTGAAAAAAGCTTTGAGCTTGACGTTGCCGCCAGAATCAATGAAGTGTACAACACGGTGCTCATCCTCAAACAGTTCTGCATACTCGATTATTACGTCATCCTGCGGAATTTCAGCGGGGAGCTGAAGGAAAACGTCTTTACCGACCAGGTAAAGTTCTATCCCATGGCAAAAGGCTATTTCACCGAGACCATCCCCGACTTTCTGAGCAACACGGCAAACCTGCTTACTGTTGAAGACTGGAACGATACTTTCTCCTTCTTGGGGATGCTGCCGGGCTACAAAAATGTGGAGGTAAAGGCTTTTACCGAGCTTATTGACCGCCTCATGCTCATTCAGGCAAAGGGGGCATTTGCTGATTTCGGACGGCTCTTTACCCATGATGTGGCTTACAGCTTCTCCGCAACGACATCCCGCAAAGAGATTGTAACTCCCTTCGTAGAAGAGGTGAAGCAGTCCGTCAAGGAGGTGCTCGATACCCTCTATGCACAGCGGAAGAGCGAGCTTGTCACACAGCAGGTCAAAAAGGTCTTTGGAGACAACCTTGCCGCGCCCTTGAAGAATTACAACAAGGATATGGCGATGCAGATTGCGGACATCGCACCCGGCGAAGACATCCGCTACACCCACTGGCAGCGGGTCTACTACTACCACTGCTTCTTTGAAGCCTTCCTCCGCTCAGAGATTCCTTATTTCGCGGACATCTTCGGCGTGAGGGCAATCGCAGCCGACACCAAGTACACGTCGCGCCTGTCCGCCGAATTCCACTCTCTGGAAGAGATTGAATCCGAAATCTTAAAGCTGGATATGAACCTAGGGGCAAATTTTGCCCGTGGCTACAAGCTGCAATCTGCGGCAGAACGCGCCACCACACCTGACGGCGTAGCAAAGTTCCGCATGGAAGTGGACCAAATCAATGTGGACTTCAACAAGCTGATAAAGTTCGCCATCCGCCAGATGAAGAGCATTCTGGTCAAATTCAAAGAGCTTCTCAATGATTACAATACCGTATCCCACGTGCTCGTAGAAAACTGGGATGAAGTTGACCGCTCACTGAAAGAGCCCGCGGGAAAGGTGCTTCCTGAAATCGGAAACAGCATGAAGAATTTTCTGGTGCTGCTGGAATGTTTTGAATAAGGCGGCAATGCCTAAGGCAGTGACGCTGTGTTTAACAGTCTGACCGGAACGGTAACGGAAAAATCATCCCAGAGGCTCTGTCTGGACACTCACGGCATTGAGTGGGAAATCTCTGTACCCGAGAGCGCGGACGGAACCTTCCCCGCCATTGGCGAAAAGGCAAAGGTGTACACGTGGCTGCAGCATACAGAGGCAGCCATGGCGCTCTACGGCTTTGCCGATGCCGAAAGCCGCTCCCTCTTCTTTGAACTGCTCAAAGTTGACGGCGTGGGACCAAAAGCTGCGCTGAAAATCATGGGAAGCGTAAGCCCCGCAGAGCTTTCCGCCATACTGGATAAAGAAGACCTCTCCGCCCTGCAGAAGGTGCCCGGCGTGGGAAAAAAGACCGCCGCAAAAATGCTCCTCCAGCTCAAGGGAAAGCTTTCCTTCGCTCCTGCTCCCGCAGCGAAAAGTGAGGGGGCTGCGTTTCCCGCGCAGTATCAGGACGTGGCGACAGGTCTTGTCAGCATGGGCTATGACAGGAAGCTTGTCGAGCAGGCACTCGCAACGCTTGCAAAGTCGCTCTCCAAAGCCCCCGCTTTTTCGAGCCTTGACGCTAAAGGGCAGGAGGACATGCTGTTCCGCAGCGCCCTTGTGGAGCTGGCGCAGTGAACAAGAGCGTCGTATCAAAAAGCAAGTACGCGCGGCAAAAGTCCCCAGAGCAGGAACTTGCAGACGAGCTGAACATGGTAAGACAGCTCTCCGCTCAGGCGGCAGAGGCAATAGCGGAGACGCACATAGTCCGCGCTGACGCCGCTGTGGCAGATGACGCACAGGACGGCAGCCTGCGCCCTAAAAGCCTGTCTGAGTTCCTCGGGCAGAGCAGCATAAAGGAAAATCTCTCGGTATTCATCAATGCGGCGCGGGAACGAAAGGAGGCGCTGGACCACCTCTTCCTCATCGGACCGCCGGGTTTGGGAAAAACCACCCTCGCCCAGATAACGGCGAACGAGCTGGGTGCAGAGTTCAAGGTGACAAATGCCCCCGCGCTGGACAAGCCAAAGGACCTTGCGGGCATACTGTCTACCATCAGCCCCCGCACCGTCTTCTTCATAGACGAAATACACCGCCTAAAGCCTACTATAGAAGAGATGCTCTACACCGCGATGGAGGATTACGAGCTTGACTGGGTAATCGGGCAAGGAGCCGCCGCACGCACGGTGCGCATTCCCGTCCCCCGCTTTACGCTCGTGGGCGCTACCACAAAAGCGGGCATGGTCAGCTCGCCGCTCATCAGCCGTTTCGGCATCATACAGCGCTTCAACTATTACTCGAACGAAGAGCTTGCGCACATTGTCGAGCGCTCAGCGCGCATACTCAATGTCTCCGTGGAAAAGAAAGCCTCCCTGCTGATGGCGGCATGCTCTCGGGGTACGCCGCGCGTGGCAAACCGCCTTCTGCGCCGCATGCGAGACTTCGCGCAGATAGAGGGGCAAGGCATCATCACAGAAGACATAGTGGCAAAGGGGCTTGCAAGGCTCGGCATAGACTCCCTCGGTCTGGAACAGTACGACCGAGAGATATTGCTTTCCATTATGAACAATTTTTCCGGCGGTCCCGTGGGGGCAGACACGCTCGCCATCTCAATAGGCGAGTCTATGGACACGCTGGAAGACTATTACGAGCCATATTTAATCCAATGCGGCCTTTTGCAGCGCACGCCGCGCGGCAGGATCGTAACGGAAAAAGCATACAGGCACGTGGGGCTCAGCCCAAGGACGGAATCAAGTAATGAAGACCAGCGACTTTTATTTTGACCTCCCGCAGGAGCTTATCGCTCAGAAGCCCGCAAACAAGCGCGGCGAGGACAGGCTCATGCTTTTGGGCAGGAACAGCGGCGCAGTGTCGCACCACCAGATGGCAGAGCTGCCTGACTTGATAGACGATGGAACGCTCATGGTGTTCAACAACAGCCGCGTGCGCCGGAGCCGCTGCTATGGCATAAAGACGACGACGGGACGCGAGCAGGAATTTATGTTTCTGAACCAGCTGAACCCAGAGGGCAGCGCATGGCACTGCATGGTGAAAGGAGCCAAAAAGGTAAAGGCGGGCAACGTCTACCGCTTTCCCGACGGGAGCGAGGGCACTATCATAGACAGCCCTGCCGACGCAGGCTCGGAGTTCCGCTCAATACAGTTTCCCTTCCGCCTTGATGAAGAATGGTTTGAACGCAACGGGCATATTCCCCTGCCCCCCTACATCCGCCGCGGCGATACGGACATAGACAGCGAGCGCTATCAGACAGTGTACGCGAAAGAAACCGGCAGCGCCGCCTGTCCCACCGCGGGGCTGCACTTTACCGAGGAAATGATTGCCCGTCTAAAAGACAGGGGCATTGAGCTTGCATGGCTCACCCTGCATGTGGGACTGGGAACATTCCTGCCCGTGCGGGTAGAAGAGATTGAAAATCACAAGATGCACGAAGAAGTGTACACCGTTCCCGCCGACGTAGCGGCTGCTATAAACAAGGCAAAGAAAGAAGGACGCCCCGTGCTTGCCGTGGGCACAACGAGTGTGCGCACCCTTGAAAGCGCCTGTGATGAAAGCGGCGCGGTGCAGGCGGGCACCGGCAGCACACATATCTTCATGTACCCCGGCTATAAGTTCAAAGTCGTTGACCAGATGTTTACCAATTTCCACACGCCTGAATCAACGCTCATCATGCTTGTGAGCGCCTTTGCCTCCCGCGAGCATATCCTGAACGCCTACGCCGAAGCCGTGCGGGAAAAATATCACTTCTTTTCCTATGGCGATGCCATGCTCATAAAGTGACGGGACCGTTCCCAGTGAGGCTTTCCAGCGAATAGCGCAGAAGGTTGAGGAACTGGGTCCGCAGCAGGAGTTCCACGCTTACCCCCGCGTTGAGCTTGGTGAATATATTCGCCGCCTTTTCGACCAGCTCAGTGATTCGCTTGCTGCTGAGCGGCAGGTGGGCACTGAGCATATCATTTTCCAGCTCATGGGAACGAAACACAGGGATGCCGGCGAATGCAATCCTGATATCTACAATCTGGTCTTTCTGGATATCAACCAGAAAGACAAAGCTTGCGCTCTGAGGACTAATCTTTGCCGAAGGTCCCACCCGCTTGAAGAGGGACACGTTCCATTCTTTAATGGGAATGCGTATCTTTGTGAGGATGAACTTTTCCGGTACGCCGTTGAACTTGTTAAAATCCACGTATTTTGTCGCGTTCTGGCTCTTGAATTCCAGCCGCGCATCAAGGGCGAGCAGGGGTGCCCAGAGGGTAAGCCGCTGCCCCGGCGCGCAGATGTTGCCGCCAAGCGTGGCAAGGTTCCTCACCTGAGGAGTGCCGATTGTCGCAAGGGCATCATAGAGGACTTCAGGCAAGTGGTTCCGCCCTATGTCCATAATCTCGGAAAGCGTAACCCCGGGACCTAAAAAAATATAGCGCTCCCGCTTGTCTATCTTTTGCAGCTCTTCAATGCCGCGTATGCTCATGCAGCGTTCCGCATAGGACGAAACCCTCGTGCAGCCCCCCAAAATCTGCAGGCTGCTGTTGTTCCGTATGTTGGAAAATATGTCTGAGAGATTTTTGGCGATAAAAAATGTGTGACTGCTATTTTCCATTTTCCTTCTTGCCCTCCCGCGCGTGTTTTGTGGCTATGCCGTACAGAATGCCATTGACAAGCGTCTTTTTGTCTGTGCAGCAGCAGTCAAGGTAGCGAATTGCCGTGAGGATGTAGCTTACATCAGGCCTCTTCGGCAGCCGCAGGATGCTGTACGCGGTAAAGATTTTTCCCGCGTCGCAGTAGCCGCAGAGGGAGATGCCCGCCTTCCTGAAGCCCGTCATTATGTCACCGTAAACAGGATTGTTTGCCTTGAAATACTCCAGCGTAACGACACTGGAGCCGCGAATCATACCGATGGGAATGATGCAGCTTGGCACGGGCTTGCCGTCAAGCAGCACCATGCAGTTGCCGCAGTGTCCCTCCTCGCAGCCGCATTTTGCCTTGAAGAGATGCTCCTGCCGCAGGACAGAAAGCAGGGATTTTGTGGGGTCGGCATTAAAAACAGTTTCCTTATTGTTCAGTATGAACGAAATTACCATGCTGCGCTGCCTCCTCTATGATAGTGTAAAGGCTGTCTGTCTTGAGCGGAATGCCGCTGACCGTGCAGCCAAGCGCCTGGGTCAGCGCCTCTGTGTAAGCGGCGGGCAAAATCTGGTACACAAGCTCCCCTATCTGCATGGGCTGCTCATCAGACGCGAGGAATGATACGTGTATGTTTTCACAAGAAACGATATCGTCCTTCACAAGGGATGAGAGCACCTTCTGTATGCCCAGCTTGACGTTTGCCTCTGCCGCCACCGAGTTGAGTATCTTGCCCCCGTTGATGATGACGTGTATTCCCAAGAGCTTTTCGCGGTACGTGCAGGGGTCAAGTTCCAGTTCCACCGTGGCGGCAGCAAAAGAGATGGTATAGAAAGGCTCGCCCGTCAAGCTTTCCGCCTGCCAGTTCTTCTTCTGCATAGCGGAAAGCTTCTTTTTGACAGTAAAGGGCAGCTCCGTGTTTTCCTTGCGCCGTTTGATTGCCTCGCAGCATTTTTGCAGCAAGCCCGTCATGATGCTTATGTTTTCATAGACACCTTCCGGCAGGGCAGGCTCGTTATCCGCGTCAAAATTCGAGTTGATTTTTACCGAAGACTGCGTGATGCCCAAAATCTCCGCCGCAAGCTTGTTCCATACTTCTTCAACGCTGCGCGAGACGGGAAGGCAGTGTATGGTAATGTTGCCGCTTTGCTCCAAGGTCACTTCCAGAGACGGCTCCGTACCGTAGAGCCTGGAACCGTAATAAGAAGCCCCTTCCAGTCCGCAGGCAAGCCCTATGCCCCGCAGCGGTGCAAAGAAGGGAGATGCCACCACCTCTTTCCTGCTGTTGCCCGTCACCGTGTCGTCAAGCTGGTAAGAGGCGTATTTCCTGTTGAAGTCGCTCTGCGCGAGGAGCGCGTCTATCGTCTCCTGCGATTTTGCTATGGCAAAGAATGAAGGAAAAACGAGGGGCTTCTCCTCCTCATTTTCAGCCTGACTATCCGCCATGTTTATCTTTCGGATTTCTCCGGGCAGAAGGTGGCACTTTTCGCAGAGCGTGTTTATCTGGTTTTCCACCGCAAAGAAAGCGGCAGAGTCTATGAGCTGCAAGTCAAGGGAGAGGGGCGGAATATGCGAGTGCTCCGCAGTCACCGTGACGCTGATGTTCTGCGCGTTATAGCAGCCACAGGCGGCAATGGCAAGCCTTTCCATGATTTCGCCTTCAAAGATATTCGGCGTGCCTGCGTCAAAGCTGATTCGCACATCCATTGCCAGAAGCCTGCCCTCGCTGTCCGCCGCCGTCTTGTGGCTGATGGCTATGGGCCTCATGCAGTTTATGAAGTCTTCCTGTTCTTGTCGGGAATAGCAGAGCTTGACAGGGCATTTCGTGTGCATGGCGGCTGTTGCCACCTGACAGGCAATGAAGGCATTATACCACACGCTCGTCGTGGTGCTGTCAAAAGACTTTGTCTTGTTGATGATGATCTGCTCCGCGTCAACCTGCGTGGCTTCCGTGAGCATCTTCCGCAGCCTGCTCAGCCAAGGCGCAGGGGCATAGACAGTGAGGGTGTCGCCGTCAAAATTGCACACCGCCCCCTGCCGCTCGCTGTTATATGGCGAAGAAAGCGCATAGTTCCAGCTGTGTTCTTCAACGATGGGCGCAGTGTTCCATATCGATGCAAGCCCTGATACCTTGCCCTCGGTATCAGCTTCAAAACAGGGGCCCCGCTCCATCGTCCGCTCGCTCGGAGGAACAGGCTGAGCCACAGCCTCATCGTCTTCTTCCAAGTCGTAGTTTATCTGTAATTTGGAATGCAGGACTTTCAGCTCCGCCTCGTCCGGTCCTACAAGTATTCCTATGGGCTCCCCCTGATACGAGATTTCCCCCTCGCAGAAAATAGGGATGGTGCCCAAGGGTGTTTCTATAAGGTTGTTCCCCACGACATCACGCGCGGTAAAGAGAAAATAGCCATCCGGCAGGTCGCCCTGAAAGATGGAGGTGATGATGCCCCGCGGCACGGGGCTTCGCACAATCATGGCATAGAGCATGTTCTTTAAGGAGATGTCGCTGTAAAAATCATTCCTTACGGAGAGCCTGCTCTTTTCCTTAGCCATGGTACTTTTCTCCCAGTTCCTTTACGCAGCTGACGACATAATCAATCATACCGCTGTCCATATCGGGCCAGAGGGGAAGGGAAATGGTCTCCTGATAGTGCTGTTCCGCATTGGGAAAGTGTGCCGCATCAAAGCCTTTATAAAGCGTGTTCCAGTACGTAAAATGAAAAATAGGAATGAAGTGCACGCTGATGCCCACGCCCCTCGCCTGCAGCTCCTTTGCAAAAGTATTCCTGTCACAGCGGAGCCTGGACAAGTCCAGACGCATAAGGTAGAGGTGCCATGCGTTTCCTTCCCCTGTGGGCGGCAGCTTTACAAAGTCAACATCCTTGAATGCCTCGTTATAGCGCCTGACATGCTCCTTGCGCTTTGTGTCGAACAAATCAGCCTTTGCAAGCTGGGCACGGCCGAGCGCCGCGAGCAAATCCGGCAGGTTGTATTTGTAGCCGGGGGCGATGATGTCGTATTCCCATGACGCCTTGGGGGACGTGTACCTGTCCCAGGTGCTTCTGTCCATACCGTGCATCCTCATGGAACCCATGCGCTTTGCGAGGGCGGCATCCTTCGTCACCACCATGCCGCCTTCCGCCGTGGTGATTGTCTTGGTGACATAGAACGAAAAAACCCCCGCGTCCCCTATCGTCCCCGCATAGCCAAGGCGGGTAGGACTGGGAAAGGAGTGCGCCGCATCTTCAATGACGCGCACCTTGTATTTTCTTGCAAGCGCCATGATGGCTTCCATATTGCAGAGGTTTCCGCCGATGTGCACAGGCACTATTGCAACGACATTCTTCCCCCTGTCGCTCGCGAGTATGCGCTCCACAGCAGAAGGGTCAATGCTGTAGCTGTCTTTTTCTATGTCGGCAAAGTATACATCCGCGCCGAGCAGCCGCGCGCAGGCAGCCGTGGAGACAAAGGTGTACGGCGTTGTGATGACAGCCTTGCCAGCCTTTACGCCGCACGCCTCCATTGCCAGCACCATGCCGCTCGTGTTGCTGTTTACGGCAAGGGCATAGGGAGAGCCTACCTTTGCCGCGAATTCCTTTTCAAAAGCGAGCGCCTCTTTGCCCGTCGTAAGCCAGCCGCTGTGCAAGACCCTGAGCACCGCATCTTCTTCTTCCTTGCCGATTGAGGCTGTAAAGAAGGGAACCTTTATGCTGCCTGTTTTATTTTCTTCCATATTATAATACCACCTTTACCGAAGTTGCCATATCCACCCGCTTGCCGTACAGCTCTTCCGCGGCATAAAATGCGTCCAGAGAGGGAACCGCCCGCCTCAGCAGGGAGAGCAGGAGCTCCTTATTGCGGTAGGCATCAGGACGCGCCGCATCAAAGACGCAGATAGGGGCAAGCGCTTCAAGCAATTCATCCAGCGAGAATGTGCAGGGGGGAATGTTTGTGAGCTGCAGGATTTTTTTATACGCTGTGGGGCGGGGATTTTCCTCTTCCAGCCACAGCGGTTCTTCAAGCCGTTCTCCCCGTCGGGAGCCGATGAAGGTAATGTCAATGTCCTTGTAGGGTTCAAAGCCGCTGAACCTGATGATCTGCTCCGCGAGATTGGCAGCACGGTGTCTGAAATCGTACAG
>CAKZZK010000093.1 GCA_937885235.1 uncultured Treponema sp. | reverse complement strand
TTTCGTCTGTTTTCCAATGGGTTTATCCCTTGTAGCGACTTTTGAAACTGGCTCGCAAGTACTAAAAATGAGGGGATTGCCCTAGGTGCGGAACTTGTTTACCAGTTCCGTGATGCTTGCGCTCACCTTGAGGTTCTGGTGGCTTGTCTCGCCGGTCTGTTCTGCACTCTTCTGGAGCTGCGTCAGGCTTGCCGCTGCCATGTCAGACATCTGCAGAATGGTGGAGGATTTGTCGCGCAGTTCGGCAATGCCTGCAAAGAGGCGGGCGCTCTCTTCCTTCATGCTGGCATTCGCTTCGTTGATGGAGCTTGTGGAGCTGTTTATGACGCTTATCTTTTCGAGAATGTTCTCCGTACCCTGCTGCTGCTCGTTCATGCCGGTCTTTATCTGCTGCATAAACGAGTCTATTGTTTCCACCCGTTGGCCGATGTTTTCGAAAGACTTTGTGGATAGGTCGTTTGCTTCCACGATGGAGTTGATGGAGATGTTTATGCTGTTGATGAGCTCTTTGATGGCGGCTGACTGCTGCGCGCTTGTCTCCGCAAGGTGGCGTATTTCGTCCGCAACGACACCGAAACCCTTACCGAGGTTGCCTGCATGTGCTGCCTCGATTGCCGCATTCATGGCGAGCAGGTTTGTCTGTTCGGCGATGTTGTTGATTGCGGCGTTTGCCTCCGTAAGTTCGTGAGATTCCTTGACGATTGTCTCTATGCGTTCGTTTACCGATTCCTGCTGTTTTCTGCCGTCATGGGTGACGTTTACCAGCATACTGAACTGTTGGGTGATGCGGTTGACGTTTTCATTTATAGAAGAAATGTTGCCGGAGAACTGCTCTATAGCCGCACTTGACGAGCTGATGGCCTGTGTCTGGAGGTCAAGCTTTTCATTTAAGCTGTTGAGCTCGCTTTCCACGCTTTTGACGGAACCGTAGACCTTGCCCATGGTTTCGTCCTGCTGATGTGCCTGCGTGTTGATGGCGTTGATATCCTTCGTTGCCTCATTGATGGTGTTGATTGTTTCGGTTGTTTGGTTTGCCATGTCGTGCCCTGATTCAGTGAGCGTTGCCATAGAACCTTTCAGGCTGTCCACCATGGAGCGCACGCGCTCGGTTACGGCATTGCTGCTTGCGGCAAGTTTACCGATTTCGTCCTCGCTGTTTACCTCGAGTTTGAGCGTCAGGTCGCCTTCGCCGTTTGAAATTTGCTCCATGGCGGACGAAACCTCGCTTATGCGCTTGAAGAATGATGACATAAACAGCACTATGCTGCATACCGCTATGATGATGAGCACGATGACGACTGTTATGATGCGGAGAATGCTCTGGCTAAGCTGCTTTACCACCGGACGGGCATCAAAGTCACAACCGACGAAGCCCACCGCGCGTCCCCTATTGTAGATGGGGGCGTAGATGCTTATGGTCCAGCCCCATTCTTCTTGGTTTTCCAGTTTAGAAATAGTGTATGTCCCCTGCTGCATTGCATCGAAGGGGGCTTTCCCGTAGCTTGAAATGTCTTCGACACTGGCAAGGGGGGAAAAGTTTTCGGTGTCTGACGGGTCGCAGCTGCCGTCAATGATATAATAGTAGTCTTTCCCGCTTTTTTCTGCCATGGTGTAGAGGAAGCGGCAGTTACTCTTCTCCCTGATGTCAAGAAGCTTGAGCCGGGCTTCCTCGTAGTAGGGGTCGTTTTCATCGAGAGAGCGGACGAGCGCCTCGAACTTTGCCCCGTCAATGCTTTTCTGTGCGGACTGCACGATGGGCATGCCCGCCTCTCCAAAGATGGTGATGGCGGACGATATATTTGCATGTGCAAAGATTGCGGAAACAAGGAAAAGAAGCACGCTGATAAAGGCAGCAACAAACAATATGAACCGTAGTTTAAAAGATATAACGCGCATACAGCTAGTGTATCATAGCAGTGCGTTTAGTTCAATCGTTTTATGCTCTCAGAAAGATAATATTCCCAAAGTAAGCCATCCTTCTGCATCTTTGTCCTGCTCTTCGTTTGCGAAGGTTAGGGGAATGCCGTTTTCCATAGGATTTTTAACACCGAGCAGCACCGTGCAGTCTCCGCTTGCCATATTTTCTGGCAGCGCTTGAGAGAAGTTGAATGCTTTTTCGCCGCCCGCTGTCACTTGGGTGATATCCCATGAGCTTGTATACTTTTGGGTAATGCTTCCATCTGCAAGGAGCGCGAGTTGAACAGGCCATGCGTAATAGAATGGTGCTATGCCTGTATTTTTTATCACGAGGGATACATTTAGCTTGTTTTCTGAATTGGACAGCTTTATTGAAGAAACTCTGAAGTTATAGCCCATCGCATCGGAGGCTTTCTGAACTGCCTCTTTGTCGTAGCCAGAGGAAAAAGCTTTGCTGCACAGAAGTGATGAAATATGAAATTCCGTTATTCGTTCGCGGTATGTGGAAAACACGCTTGCAGTCCCGCAGGAAGAGAGAAAGTCCGCTTGCAAGCCAGGGGCAAATTCGCCGGTGATCATCGCCGTCTTCCAACGGTCCCACAGGACGCTGTTTGTGTTCAGCATCTTTCGGAAATAGGCATCGTCGCTGTCGCTGTACAGCATATCGTTGTAATAGCCAAGCTTTGCATAGTCCGAGACTCCTGGGTGGCTGGGGGAGCGCACGGCAAGCTGTGTTTTGGAGAAGCTTTCTGAAAAAGTCTTGAAAAAGGTCCGCCACGTGGTATCCGCTATTTTCTGTGTTGACTCACAGTAATAGACATGGTGTTCTCCCCAGTGGCCGATGATTCCTGTTTCAATACAGGCGATGCGCGGATCTCCGTCATACTTTGCCGCCAGCGCTTTTATAAAGAAGACAATCTGATTTAAAAGCCGTTCATTATTGTAGTCGGGAGATTTGCCGATATAAGAACCCGTAGAATACGTGTAGCATGACACGGAGGAGAGGAATGAGGGTAGGTAGCCGTCCCTGTGTCGTCAATGAGGACGCGGAGTATGGTCTGGTGCTGCCGCTCCCTTGCGTTTTCAAGCTTTGTTTCAAGATAGCTGAAATCGCAGGTATTTTCTGCGGTCAAAAGCTTGTCAAAGGCCACAGGAATGTATTCAAGGCTGCACGGCACATTGCTGCTTGACCCGCCTTCCCAGCAGACAAAGCCTTTCAGCGGATTGGCGCCTGTTACCTCGCTGTAGATAGCGATGTTGTCCTCTTCATCTTCATCGCTGCTCCCACCCCCAGAGGCATCGGACTGGCAGGAAGGCAGCAGCATGGCAAGGCAAGAAAACAAAGCAATGAGGACAAAAAATATCGTTCGCTTCATGGACATCTCCTTCCGCCCAGTATACAGCACTTTCTTTCTATAGTATAGAGCCAGTTTTGCTTTGAGATGCTTGCTGCCTACTGCTTCCCAGATATTTATCCACTACCGCCTGCATGTGCGCAGGCAGGGGGATTTCAAAGCTTCTGTCTGCGCCCTCAATGGGGAGGCAAAGGCGGACTGCCGCGAGCTGGAGCTTCTTTATGCCCAGTTTGCGAAGCAGCTTGTTTTGCTTGAAGTCTCCGTGCTGGTCGTCTGCCGCAATGGGCGCCCCTGCTTGGGCGAGCTGTATGCGTATCTGGTGCATCCGCCCTGTGCCGAGCGTTACCCGCACAAGGCTCAGGGAAAGCTTGTTCGTGCTGTCCGGCAGGGAAATCTGTGAGTTTCCTTCTATTATATAGTGCAATTCCGCCTGCTGTGTGCGTCCGTGGGCTTCCACCGTGCCCACAAGGCTGCCCTTGCCGTGGATGTCCCCAAGACAGATGGCGAGGTATTCTTTCTTTACCCTGTGGCTTGAAATCAGCGTGCTCCATTTTGCTGCGGCTGACGAAGATTTTGCCACTAGCAGCAGGCCCGCCGTGTCTTTGTCTAGACGGTGCACCAGATAGACGGGATATCCGAGCTGTGCCGCTAGTTCTTTGTCCAAAGGATGAGAAATTCCTGCTCCGCCCTGTACCGAAACGCCGCTTTCTTTGTTTATTAAGAGAAGCTCGCTGTTTTCAAATAATATGGAAATAGGGGTCATCTACCGAATATCATAGTAAAGGGGATTGAAAATGACAAGGTTTCAGAAAACTTTTTTTGCCATAAGCGTGTTTTTTTTGTGCTGCATCTACAGCATATCGGCTACCATCATACCGATTGGCGAAGCGGAAGAAGGTCGTCTCCATCCCGTAGGTCAGGATCACCAGCAGCAGGGCGGTGTAGGCGTACAGGTTCGTGATGACGCCGTAGCCGCCGCTGGCCGCTGCGATCTTGTAGGTGTATAGGGGAACGAGCAGGTAGTTGAGGAAACGGCCTACAATGCTGCTAAGGCCGTAGATGGCGGTATCCTTGGCGAGAGTTTTCAGATTTGCCATGATGCTATCTTTTTTAGTTAAAAATTAAGAGTTAAGAGTTAAGAAAAATGGCTTTGCAAGCGACACGGCTTGCGGGCGAGGAGAGGATATGGGCAAGGAGGACAAGGATGACTGAAGAAGAGACATTTTTTCTTAACTCTTAACTCTTAATTCTTAACTACAGAAAGGTTCGGTTGTGAGAAGGTGGCGCGGAACTCGGGCGCATAGCAGCATTGGAGGCTGACGGTGCCTGAAAGG
>CAKZZK010000092.1 GCA_937885235.1 uncultured Treponema sp. | reverse complement strand
GGTTTTGGAGATTTCCTCGTAAAAGATGCATGAAGTGTGTTACCGCCTAGCCTAGTTGCCTTATGAATGGACATTTCGCTAAAAAGTGGGTATAGTAGCTACTGCTATGGAAGAAATTACATACAAGACAACCGGCACCTGTGCCAAGTTTATTCATTTTACCCGCGATGGTGATAAAATCACCAATATTCGCTTTGAGGGTGGCTGCAACGGCAACCTTAAGGCAATCGGTCGTCTCTGCGATGGCATGAGCGCGCAGGAGATAAACAGCAAGCTGCTCGGCAATCTTTGCGGCAATAAGGGTACATCCTGTGCGGACCAGCTTGCAAGGGCGGTGATGAGCCGCCCCTGATGGCTATTTTGTCACGTTGAACTTGAAGAACAGGACATCGCCGTCCTGAACGACGTATTCCTTGCCTTCCTGCCGGTACTTGCCAGCTTCTTTGATTTTTGCCTCGGAGCCATAGGCGCGCAGGTCGTCCACCGTGTATGCCTCAGCTTTGATGAAACCCTTTTCAAAGTCTGTGTGTATGACGCCTGCCGCCTGAGGTGCCTTGTCCCCCGCGTGGATTGTCCAAGCGCGGCATTCGTCTGCACCACCTGTAAAGAAGGTACGCAGCCCCATCAGGTGATAGACCTGCCGTGCGAGCACCGTTAGCCCGCTTTCCTTGAGCCCCACGCTTTCCATGAACTCCTTGCGGTCGTTTTCATCGCTGATGTCTGCGAGGTCTGCCTCAAACTTCCCGCAGATGGTGATGACCTCTGATTTTTCTTCGGTGGCAATCTTTTTGACGGTTTCCACGTATTTGTTCGTGCCGCTTGCAATGCTATCCTCGTCAATGTTGCATACGAAAAGCTGTGGCTTCACGGTGAGTAGGTGCAAGTCGTAAATGGCAGCCTTTTCATCGTCCGTAAGCTCTGCAAGGCGGGCGCTCCGTCCATCCTGCAAGAGCGGTTTGATTTTGGTGATGGCGCTTGTGTAGTGGGCGAATTTTTTTTCTTCTTCTTTGCCCATGGCACGGATTGCCTTTGTCACTTTTTCCTGCCGCTTGGTGATTGTGTCAAGGTCTGCCTGTGCCAGCTCATAGTTGATGGTAAGAATGTCGCTTTCGGGGTCAACGGGTACATCTGCCTTGGAACCGTCGCGCACGTGCATGATGTCAGGATTGTCAAAACAGCGCACCACATGGGCAATCACCGTTGTTTCACGGATGTTTGCAAGAAATTGGTTGCCGAGCCCGTCTCCCTTGCTTGCGCCCTTGATGAGCCCTGCGATGTCCACAAAGTCAACGCTTGCTGGAATTTTCTTTTTGGGCTGGAACACGCTCGCCATAAAGTCAAGCCTTTCGTCCGGCAGGTCCACCACGCCGATGTTCGGGTCAATGGTACAGAAGGGATAATTTTCCGCTGCCGCCGGTGTCTTGGTAAGCGCGCTGAAAATAGTTGATTTGCCAACGTTTGGCAGTCCTACAATGCCACAAGTCAGTTTCATATATAAATCCTGTAAATTGAATGATAACGGCTCCCGCAAAAGGCAGGGTGCCTGCAACAGACCTATACTATAGAACAAAATAACAATTTGCTCAATAATGCTATTGACAAGTGCTCAAAATGAACTAAAATGTATATAGTATATCGAATTGATATATATCAATGATTTATGAGGGTAATGAGATGACATTCAAACGGTTGAAGATTGCGGTGTATGCCGATGGTGCAGACAAAGATGCAATGATTGCGGAATATAAAAAAGGCTACGTGACGGGCTTTACCACAAATCCAAGCTTGATGAAGAAGGCTGGCGTGAAGGATTATGTGTCTTTTGCCAAGGAAGTTGTGGCAGCAATCCCTGACCTGCCGCTGAGCTTTGAAGTTTTCGGTGATGACTTTGAGACGATGGAAAAAGAGGCAAAGGTTATCAGCGCCCTCGGCAAGAATGTCTTTGTGAAGATTCCGATTATGCTCACGAATGGCACCTCGACTGTACCGCTGATTAAAAAGCTTTCAGATCAGGGCATTCAGCTGAATGTCACTGCCATCTTTACGGTGGGGCAGGTGCGCGCTACTGTGGATGCATTCAAGCCCGGCAGCCGGAATATCGTGTCCGTCTTTGCAGGACGTCTGGCTGATGCTGGTACTGACCCGATTCCCGTGATGAAGAAGACTGCAAAAATCTGCCGCTCAAAGCCGGGTACCATGAGCCTGTGGGCATCTACCCGTGAGCTGTTCAACATTGTAGAGGCTGACCGCTGCAAGTGCGACATCATCACCGTGCCGAACAGCGTGCTCGCCAAGATTCCCGGCATGGGCACCACCCCCATGGAAGGCTCAAAGAATACCGTGCTCACCTTTGCAAAGGACATCAAGGAACTTGGCTTCTCCATCCTGGGCTAAACGAATAAAGCCTAAGCAATGAAAAATCCCGCCCTGTGCTGCCATGCAGAGGCGGGATTTTTTATTTCAGCCCTCGTAGGGGTTGTATTTGTATGATTCGTAATAGCCGTCGTTGGTGGCGTAGAGCACGTAGTCGTCTTCAAAGTCTGTCTCACCCTCGTCACAGGAAAGCGTACCCTTTACCCAGAGGTAGGTCCAGTTTATGTTGTTGCCGTGCTGCTCGTCTGCCCAGAAGTAATAGTAGGGGGTATTGTTGGTGATTTTTACCCGCCAGTCGGTTCCGTTCCTGTCCTTGATGAGCAGGAGGACATGCCCCGTGTCCGTTGGCGCCATGTCAAGCAGAGTGCCTTCTATGGAGTTATTGTCAAAGTCGCTTTGCTCGTTGATAAGTCCGGCATTTGCCGTGCCGTCTTTAAACGGGTCATCATTGCCAAAGTAGAGCCTGATGTAGTCTCCCGCGACAAACATCTTCCCTGTGCCGTTTGCAAAGAGCGGGGCACAGAGTCCTGCGAGGAAAAGAAAGCATACTGCGATATATCTTTTCATAATAATCTCCTTTTTCTTATAATCGGCACGGCAACGCCGTGCATTAAGGACATCTTAGTCAATCACGAGGTATACGTGTTCGTCCGAAGCCACCGTCGTTGTCCCGAAGTTGAGCGTAAAGCTGTTGCTGTTCGATGTTCCCACCTTCAGCAGGTTGATACCGTAGGGACGCAGTGCATATTTTGCATCATAGCCAAGGAGCTGAGGACCGTCGAATTTATAGTAATTTGTACGCGATGCCAGTTGATTATACGTTTTCGATAACTCATTCTTTAAATTCCACAGGTCTATGGCAGTAAAAGCCTCGCTGTTGTTATTAAAACTCTTTGATACGTTTTTGTCAATGCAGGCAAAGGTAAAAAGTTTAAGCAGCTCCTGCATGGATGTTCCCGATGCCATTTCAATAGAAGCTGTGTCAACGGCCGCGTTACGTGACAGTTTGCTTACGAGAGAGCGCCCACCATAGTTCCGCACGAGCCATGCACCGAAAGCGTAGTTGTCCGCATAGGAGAGTATTGTGTAATATGACGAGTCTTCGCGGTATTCAAGCCCGCAGTCCATATAACATCTGGAAAACATCGGCAGGCGTGCTATGGGGCTATCGTCATTATCTAAATTAAGCGTACTCTGCATTATATCCTCGCAGAGCATGGAGAGCATTTCGTTAAAAGCCGCGCTTGGTTCCAGATTCTGAAGCATGGTCTTCTGATTCCAGTTTATCATGTGCTGGAACTCGTGGGCGAGGGTAGAGTAAGTCATCGTTGTTTCTGTATTGGCATAATAGGAATCTATATAGAAGTATTTGCCTTCATTTGAGTAGTTTAATATTCTTTCATCACCAGAACCGTAGCTGCTGCCTGTGATGTTCCTGATATCCGTTCCGTTGGGGTAGTAATCCTTGGCATAGAAATAACCTACAACACCGCCTCCGCTGGAAGAAGTTGAGTCATTGCCTATATCATAGATAACGATATTTATCTTGTTCCGCTTTTTCCCATTGTCTTGGAACGTGCCTGTCTCGCTCAGTTTTTCCATGGCTGCGGTGCTAAAGCTGTTTCCATTATAGTAATAGTAAATCAGGTCTGATTCGTCGCCAAAAATGCCTGTTATTGTCTTATAAAAACTATCGAACTTCTTGGCAAACTCTGTACAGATATTAGAGTCTACTTTGTTGAGGCTGTTTGACGAAGAAGAGCTGCTGTAATAGTCGTCCACCACCCAGACATTGCAGTACGTGCCTACCGCTCGCAGCGTTGTGGGTTTCTGTACAAAGGTGGAAATATTCGCATCATTGTCAACATAGAGGTTTTTTTTCGTTATTCCTACGTTTAGCGGTAATTGGCTGTTTGATCTGTCTGGAGGATTTCCCGCTAACCTTGCCATCCGTGCACCGGGAATCTGCACGGTGCTGCTGAAATTCGCTGGCGGTACAAAGTGATGGACATTGCCGCCAAAGAGTATGCCGATGAGTCCAATCAGAATGTCTGTCCAGTTGACGCCGTTATTTTTCGTTGAATATTGTTCTGCGTTGCCGAGCGTTACGCCGCTTGCCGTTGCAACCGACTGGGTGAGGTTTGCGGGTAACGTGATGCCCGTGGGGTTTGTTTTTGTCAGGTATATATTTTTGTTTGTATTGACACCGCTTACTGTTACGCTTGACACATCGGCGGGAATTTCATAGGTCATGATACCGCCTCCTGCGTTTGTACTGAAATCGCTTGCAGTAAGGTTCAGTTGTCTTGTTGCTTGGGTTGTGGTGATGCTGTAAGATGTATCGCTGCTCCCCCCATCTCCATCGCTGTCTCCTCCAAAGCTACAGGCTGCAAGAAAGCCAGCCAGCGCCACTAATGCCCATGATATGCAAAAACGACATAATTTCTTCATATATATCTCGCCTACAAGTGTAGAGAAGAATTCAAAAAAATACAAGCCTGTGAACGAGTTATAAATAAAAGGGCATCTCAAAAAACACCTGTGCCGGCTTTTTCGAGATGCTTGTCAGTGATGCTTTGTAATTTCTTAAACTAATTTAATTCTTTTTTCCACAGCCCGTGCTTGTTGCAGTACTCGTAAACAGCGATGGGGCTGTCACCCTCTGAGAGGGCAAAACGAACGACGGGCTTGTCTCCGGGCTTCAAAGCCTTGCGCTGTAAGCCCTCCTTTGATTCAAGCCATATCCACTGAATCCAGTGATCATCCGCCATGGGATGCTCTACAGAGCCAACCTGTACTGAAACCAGGGAGCCTTCCACCGTCACTGCGGGAACATGCTTTTCAAGCGCACCGTCGCTGGTGTTTGCCTTTAGCTCCTGCATTTCGGCACCACAGCAAATGGTGGGGCAAGCCGACTTCTGAATTACCTCGATAATCTTCTTGCACTTTGAACAGATAAAAAAAGCTGCCATATTCTATACCTCGTATAAAGCTTATAAAATGTTGCGGGATGGAAAATACTACTGACAGATGGTATTTTCACCCCATTTTTTCCGTGTTGTAATTGATGAGCGTGGTGGCGTGGATGGGTTCGAGCACCTTCTCGTAGCCGAGGAAGGGCAGGCCGATAACGCCAAAGACATCCGTCACGTGTGCGCCGCCCTGCTCTATGAGGTTTTTCGCCGCGCACAAGGTACCGCCCGTGGCTATGAGGTCATCGACAAGCAGGATGTTCTGCCCCGGCTGTATGTCTGCCACATGCACTTCGATTTCCGCAGTGGTATACTCAAGGCTGTACTTGCAGGTAAAGGTCTTGCCCGGAAGCTTGCCCTTCTTGCGTATCAGGATAAGCGGAATGCCCCGCCGTTCGGCAAAGGGGGCTGCAAAGATAAAGCCGCGCGATTCTATTGCCGCGATGGCATCTATCTGTTTGTCCTTATATATGTCCACCATGCGGTCGATGCTGTACTTGAACGCATCGGGGTGGCGCAGTATGCCCGTAATGTCGTAAAACAGCACGCCGGGTTTGGGAAAATCAGGCACACGCCCCACAACCTTGTCCAATATCTCAAAATCCTTGTCCATACGTATAACTCCGTAGTTAAAATTGTAACCCCATCACGCGCGGCTGTCAATCCTAGACATAGCGACGCGCTTTTTCCGCACGGCTTCCAGATAAACCTCAAGGTCAGCGGCATCCTGTCCGGCAATGTCCTCTTTCAGGCGGGCAAGGGAGCGCTCAAAACAATCGATATGCGAAAGCAGTTCCTCCCTGTTTGCAAGAAAAAGCTCCGTCCACAGCGGTGCGTTTATCATGGCTATGCGCGTCAGATCTTCGAAGCTGCCGCCGCCGAAAGCCGTTACTTCCGTGTCCTCCGCGCTGTCAACGAGGGCAGATGCAATCACATGGCAGAGCTGGCTCGTAAAGGCAATCTTGTGGTCGTGCACGCGGGCATCCGTTTCAACGATGCGCGTAAACCCCAGCAGAGTGACAAGCTGCTTGAAAAGTTCAAGGTTCTCCGGCTTGGTCTGCGGCAGGGGCATGACAATGTAGTTATGCCTCTTGAAGATGTCTCCTGAAGAACAAGCATAGCCTTCCCGCTCATTTCCTGCCATCGGATGGCCCGGAATGAAGTCTACATCAGGGCGGATAATAGCTTCCATATTAGTGAAGAGCAGGGCTTTGACACCGCTGATGTCTGACACAATGGCACCCGTTTTGAATGCTGCTTTGTGGGCTTTTAAGAAATCCACGGTGGCATGAGGGTAGAGGCATATATAGACAAAGTCGCAGCGGGAGAGCATGGCATCCACCGTATCTGTTGCGAAAACTTCGTCCACAACGTGCTGCTGCTTTGCCATCTCCAACGAGGCTTGATTGACATCATAGCCCAAAATGCTTCCCATAGCAGATGGGACGGCGAGCACGGAGGCACGGATTGCTTTTGCAAGCGAGCCGCCCATGAGTCCCAGTCCTACGATGCCATAGGTAAAATCGCTCAGTTTCTTCATATTATATGGTCTTTCCTTCCACAGCCGCATAGCGGTTGAGCTTGTCGGCAAGCTCTGTGAATTGCTGCGGCGTAAGCTGCTGCGCGGCATCGCTCATGGCTTTTTCCGGATGGCAGTGCACTTCAATCTCCAGTGCGTCAGCACCGGCGGCAACTGCTGCCTGTGAGAGGATGGGCACCATCCAGCGTATGCCGCAGGCGTGGCTTGGGTCTATGACCACGGGCAGATGGCTCACCTTGTGCAGGTAGGGGACTGCGCTCAGGTCAAGGCAGTTGCGTGTGTAGCCGTCATAGGTGCGTATGCCGCGTTCGCAGAGGATGACGTTTTCGTTGCCGTTTGCCATGATATACTCTGCGGACATAAGCAGCTCGTTTATGGTGCCGGACAAGCCGCGCTTCAAGAGCACGGGTTTCTTCGCCTTGCCGAGTTCCTTGAGCAAGTCAAAATTCTGGAAGTTGCGTGCGCCTATCTGTATCAGGTCCACGTTGTCAAAGTGATGCAGTTCGGATATTGCCATCAGCTCGGTGCAGATGGGCAGCCCTGTCTCTTTCTTTGCCATGCCGAGCAGTTCAAGCCCCTTGACGCCGAGGCCTTGGAAGCTGTAGGGAGAGGTGCGGGGCTTGTATGCGCCGCCGCGCAGGATTCTGGCTCCCGCAGCCTTGACTGCGCGCGCCGCATCTAAAATCTGGGTTTCGTTTTCTACGGAACAGGGGCCGGCGATGAGCGGTACGGTCTTGCCATCGCCGATGGAGCAGGGCACTACGCCCGCCTGCCCGCCGCCGACCACTACCACGGTGTTTTCCGGATGGAAGGAGCGGCTCGCCATCTTGTATGGTGCGGATACGCGCTCCGCGCTTTCCACCACGTCGCTTGCGAGCAAGTCTTCGGGATCTATCTTAGACGTGTCGCCAAGCAGTCCCACGATTGTCTTGTCTATGCCCTTGGAAATATGTACACCAAAGCCCTTCTGTTTGATATCTTCAAGAAAGCCGCTGACGGCATCTTCATTTGCACCATGTTTTAAGACAATAATCATTTTTTATGAACCTCCACGTTGTCTTTTATAATTAAAAGTACTGCTACTGTGTTAATGTTGCTACAGTACCAATCTTCCACTCAGTGATGTTTTTCTCTTCGCTTGAAAAACACACGCCTATTTTGATGAGCTTCCGCGTGTCTGCCTCGTAAGGCTTGGCGTAGCCCTGTGCGTCTATCTGCGCCAAGGCATTGTCCGCGCTGATGTCACGCTTGAACTCGAAGATATACACGTACTCATCGGTCTCTGTAATGCAGTCAGCCCTGCCTTTTGCCGAATGCTGTTCCACGTGGACGAACTGACCGAGCTGCAGGAACACAAGGTACACGACATTCTGGAAATTTTGCTCTATGATGGCATCTTTCTTTGCATCGGGAACGCCGGACGTATATGGCAGGTGTGCAAAAAGCGCGGTGAACTGGTCGCGCAACGTATCCGTGTCGCCTGCTTCGAGCGCATCGTCAATCGCAAAGATATCTGTACCCGTGCTGTGCTTCGTGTTGTTGAGGTACACGGGGGCGAGGCTTGCCGTAAAGCCGTATTTTACTTCGTCATTCGGATAGCCCAGCGTAAAGCGCTGTCGCCGCTCGTCATAGCCTTTGAGCGTGAGGTAGCCGGACTGATACAGAAGCGGCACGATGTCGGGATTGTCGGGGCGATAGTCGCTGATTGCGTCCTCTGTGGTGTACAGACTGCCATCGGAAAAGCGTTTCGGGTCGAAACCTGTTTCGTTCAGCCTTTTCACAAGGAAAGTGGGGGTACCTGTGCTAAACCAGTATTTACCAAATTTCAACGAGCTGAATGCGCTGATAATGCTGAACGGATTGTATATATTTTTACTTCCGTCGCAGAAGCGGTAGCCATCGTAGAGCTGCTTGAGCTTTGCAAGGCAGTCTTCCCGCGTCATTTTGTGTGCCTCTGCCATCGCATCGATTTCGGGAGAGAAATTCGCTTCAAGCTCTGCCTGTGTGATGCCGCAGATTTCGGCATACTGCGGATGCATAGAGATGTCCTGAAACTGGTTCAGGTCGCTGAATATGCTCACTTTGCTGAATTTCGTTACCCCTGTGAAAAGAACGAAGCGCAGGTATGTATCGCAGTCCTTCAATATGGCGAAAAAACCTTTATACAGCTCTCGGTTCCGCTGCTCCTGCTTGGAGTCTGTGGCGAATGCCTTCAGCAATGGATTGTCGTATTCGTCTACCAGCACGACAACACGCAGCCCCGTCTTCTCATAGGCATTTTTGAGCGCGTTCTGGAAGCGCACGGGGAGCGTCGGTTCGTCGCTCGGCAGACCGTATTTCTGCTCAAAGTTCAAAAGCCAGTTGCGGAGAGCGCTTGCAAGCCCGTCCTCCTTTGTAAACTCGCCTCCTGCAAGGCTGAATTTCAACACAGGATACGCTGTCCATTCCGTTTCATATTTTTCTATTTCAAGCCCGTGGAACAGCTCCTTTTTGCCGAGGAAATAGGCTTCGAGCGTCGTAATCAAGAGGCTCTTGCCGAAACGGCGCGGACGGCTCAGAAAGTATGGCTTTCCCAACGTCACAAGCCTGTATATATATGCAGTTTTGTCCACATAAATGTATCCATCGGTGCGGATTGTTTCAAAATCCTGTATGCCGATCGGCAGCTTCCGTATTTCCATAGCGCTCATTATATCACGCCTTTTTTGTATGTACAATGGATAGGAAACCATCACATAATGTAATGCGTGAACTTATTGATAAAAAGCGGCAATAGTGATACAGTTTAGTTATCAGAGGTTCAGAATCATGGGAAAGAAAGATCTTGATTGGGCTAATTTGCCTTTTGCGTACGTGAAGACCGATAAAAGCTTCGTGTCTAACTACAAGAACGGGGCGTGGGATGCCGGTACCCTTACCGCTGACCACGAGATCAAAATATCCGAGTGCGCGGGCGTACTGCAATATGCCCAGACCTGTTTTGAAGGTCTCAAAGCGTACACTACGAAGGATGGCAGCGTAGTCACCTTCCGCCCGGATTTGAACGCCGACCGCATGAAGGATTCCTGCGAAAGGCTGGAAATGCCAGTGTTCCCGAAGGAGCGCTGGATTCAGGCGGTTATCGATACGGTAAAGGCGAACATCGACTACGTGCCGCCTTACGGCTCTGGCGCGACGCTCTACATCCGCCCGTATATGTTCGGTTCCAGCTCCGTCATAGGCGTAAAGCCCGCGGAAGAATATCAGTTCCGCATCCTCGTCACCCCCGTCGGTCCCTATTTCAAGGGCGGGGCAAAGCCGATTGTCGTCCGCCTTTCTGACCTTGACCGCGCGGCACCGCATGGCACTGGCGATATTAAGGCTGGTTTGAACTATGCGATGAGCCTGCACAACATCATGGATGCGCACCGGCAGGGCTTTGCGGAAAATATGTATCTTGACCCTGCAAGCCATACATATATAGAAGAAACTGGCGGAGCGAATATCCTCTTTGTGACGAAGGATGGCAAACTGGTAACGCCCAAGAGCCACAGCATTCTGCCGTCAATCACCCGCCGTTCGCTTATTCGCGTGGCGCAGGAATATCTGCACATAGCGGTAGAAGAGCGCCCCGTGCATAAAAATGAGCTGGGGGACTTCGTTGAATGCGGTCTCTGCGGTACTGCCGCCGTCATTTCGCCCATCGGCAAGATTGTTGACCACGGCAAGGACATCAACATTCCGTCCGGCATGGATACCATCGGTCCCGTGCTTGGCAAGCTGCGCGAAACGCTCACCGGCATTCAGCTGGGCACAGAAAAAGCACCAGAGGGATGGATATACAAGATAGCGTAAAGCGATAAACGCAAAAAAAGGGCTGCCATTGCGGGCAGCCTTTTTTTGTCTACGACTTACGTCCAGCTTGCAAAATTTTAATTGTACAAAATGCAAAAGTGCATATATACTGGAAAAAGTGAGGTATACTGTGGCAGATTATTTCGGTAAGGAGATTTTTAAACTTGGTTTTGGCTTGATGCGGCTTCCCAAGAATGCCGATGGCTCTATTGATATTCCGCAGACAAGCAAAATGGTAGACAAATTCATTGCGGCAGGCGGAACCTATTTTGATACCGCCTATGTATACGACAACGGCGATTCTGAAAAGGCAACGAAAGCTGCGCTTGTGGACCGCTATCCGCGCGACAAATTCACGCTCTGCACAAAACTCAATGCGTGGATGATGTGCCATGATGAAAAAAGTGCGAAGCAGCAGTTCTATACGAGCCTTGAGCGCACCGGCGCGGGCTACTTTGATTTCTACTTGCTCCATGCATTGCAGCGTTCCAACTATAGGAAATATGATGAATACCACATCTGGGATTTTGTAAAAGAACAGAAGAAGAAGGGGCTTATCAAGTACTATGGATTTTCGTTCCACGCCGACCCCGCGTTGCTCGAAGAGATTCTGACGGAGCATCCAGATGTCGATTTTATACAGCTTCAGATAAATTATGCAGACTGGGAGAACCCGGGAGTGGCAAGCCGCGAATGTTACGAGATTGCCCGGCGGCATGGCGTTTCAATCACTGTCATGGAGCCTGTCAAGGGTGGTTCCCTTGCGAATCCCATCCAGAAAGTCAAGGATATCTTCACCGCTGCAAAGCCTGATGCGAGCTTTGCTTCATGGGCAATTCGCTATGTGGCAAGTCTTGATGGCATCATCACAGTGCTTTCGGGCATGAGCAATCTTTCGCAAATGGAAGACAATCTTTCTTATATGAAGGATTTCAAACCACTTTCGGTGGATGAACAGAAAGTGATTGCCGCTGTGCAAGCCGCGCTCAACGAAGACAAATCTATTCCCTGCACGGCATGCCACTACTGTACTGACGGTTGCCCTGCGCAGATTCCCATTCCAGAAATCTTCGCTGTCAAAAATGACGAGGACAAAAACAAAAGCTGGGACGGCGGCAAGCAGAAGTACGCCATTGCGACGCAGGGGAAGGGCAGGGCAAGCAACTGCGTGGAATGTGGTCAGTGCGAAAGCGCGTGTCCCCAGCATTTGCCCATAATCAACCTGCTTAAAGAATGCAGGGGAATGGAATAAATATAAGAGCTAAAATTCCCCCGCGGTCAAGAAAAACTAGCGCAATGCGGGAATATCTGTTATACTATTTACATATTGCTTTACACAAGGTCCGCTTTCAAGTGCTGTCGCGCTTGGAGGGACCAGAAGCTAAATGAGAGGTACTTATTTATGGAAGAAAAAGAAATCCTCGCGCGCGCGCAGCAGTACATTGCCGAGGAGAAGGATGAGGCATTCCGCAAGGAAGTTGAAGAATTAGTCGCCAAGAAGGATATGGCAGAACTGGAAGACCGTTTCTATCAAAGCCTTGAATTCGGGACGGGCGGTCTGCGCGGAGTGATGGGAGGCGGCACGAACCGCATGAACACGCTCAATATCTCAAAAGCCACGCAGGGACTGGCAAATTACCTTATCAAGGCATTCCCCGCAGAGGCAAAGGCGGGCACGCTGAGTGCCTGTATTGCCTATGACAGCCGCCACAACCACGACAAGTTCAGCGACATTACGGCACGGGTTTTTGCCGCAAACGGCATAAAGGCATACCTTTTCACCGGTCTGCGTCCCACGCCAGAGCTCAGCTTTGCCATCCGCACGCTCGGAGCAAAGACAGGCGTTGTCGTAACGGCGAGCCACAATCCTCCGCAGTACAACGGCTACAAGGCATACTGGGATGACGGTGCGCAGGTGGTGGAGCCCCACGATGTGGGCATCATCGAGGAAGTGAACAAGGTTAAGGAAGTAAAGCTCATCGACCGCGAAGAAGCCATCAAGAGCGGCAAGATAGTCCTCATCGACAAGGAAATCGATGATAAATTCCAGGCGATGATAAAGGCAAACCTCTACCGGCCCGAGCTTATCAAGGAAAAGGCGAGCACCGTAAAGGTAGTCTACACCCCTCTGCACGGCACCGGCGCCATGCACGTGGAAAAAGTGCTGGGAGACTTAGGGCTCAACGTGATCACCGTTCCCGAACAGCGCGAGGGCGACGGCAACTTCCCGACGGTGGAAAAGCCAAATCCAGAGGAAGCGCCCGCGCTCAAGATGGCGGTAGCACTTGCTGAAAAGGAAAAGGCTGACGTCGTGATGGCCACTGACCCGGATGCGGACCGCTTTGGCACGGCATTCCCCGACAAGGACGGCAACTATGTGCTCGTCACAGGAAACCAGATGGGTGCCCTGCTCGCGGACTACGTACTGCTTTCAAAGAAAGAATTCGGCAAGATGCCCCAGAACCCCGTGCTCATCCGTTCCATCGTCACCAGCCCCTTTGTGGATGCAGTGGCAAAGGATTACGGCGTGAAGGTCAAAGAATGCCTTACCGGCTTCAAGTGGATTGCCTTTGACGAAGGGCAAATGGAAAAAGCTGGAAACGAGCATTACGCCTTCGGTCTTGAAGAAAGCTATGGCTACCTTGTGGAGACAGAGGTACGCGACAAGGATGGCGTGTCTGCGGCAGCCATGTGTGCGGAAATGACGCTGTACTGGGCAAGCAAGGGCAAGAGTCTGCTCGAGCACCTGAACGACCTGTACAAGAAGCACGGTTATTTCCAGGATGTTGCCATCAGCAAGTATTTCCCCGGCGTAAGCGGTCCCGGCATCATGAAGGGCATTATGAGCAAGCTGCGCACCGAAGGGCTCAAGACGCTCGGCGGTAAAAAAGTGCTCTGCATCCGCGACGTGCTGCAGCAGGTACAATTTGATCTGGCAAATCCCGACAAGAAGGAGAAATTGCCTTGGCCCAAGAGCAATGTGCTCCAATTCTTCCTTGAAGGCGGCACCATAGTGAGCGCACGCCCGAGCGGCACTGAACCGAAGATTAAGTTCTACGTAAACAGCGTCGTCCCTGTAGCCTCTGCAACTGACGAGGCTTTGGCAACCGCAAGGAAAGAAGCAGACGAGCTCTGCCAGAAGATTTCCACGGAAATCAAAGCAGTGCTTGACGCGGCAAAATAGGCACAAACAAGGGGTAAAACACTCAACGTTGATTGTTTTACCCCTTGGAATCCCGTTTTTACAAATTTTTCAAAAACCTATTATTTTTTCACTTACAAAATCTTGTAGATTATACGTCGGTGACAGGATGACCTTTTCCATCCCCGCCAGTTCCTGCGGTAAATCTCGGTCTTCCCGCAAGACGACGAAAGAAAAAGTTTCGTCGCAGCTGAAATCCTTAAAAGCCTGCGCCACGCTGGTGTAATAGTAAAGCCCGTCAAAAAACGCACCCTTCTCACCCAGTTCCATTGCTACCCAGCGCTGATACCTGTCTATCTGTGCAAAGCTGCACTCTCCCTTGTCCAGCGGAGAAGAGTCGATAAGCTGCAGGAGTATGTAGCCCGCCTTGTTGATGGCGAGGAGCGGCATGATGATGTTCGGCTGAGGCCGTCCACCAATGTCCAGCACAAGCTTTTCATCGATAAAGACAGTCCTCTTTTTTACCCCGATGCGGCGGGCAGCAAGCTTTCCCGTGAGTATATCGTATTCCGCCTCGTGGTAACGGCCCGGAGTGCCCACATCCTTGAGGTACTCGCAGGTCTTGTATGCGTAAATCTGACCTGTCGCCACGAAAGGCTTAAGAATGTTGCGGTCCAAATCGACCATGGCGGGGCGGGAAGCATCGAGCGGCTGGAACTGCTCCCTCGCCATCTTAAGCAGGGCAGCCGAAAGGATATGCACACCGCAGTTCACCAGATTTTTGCAGTCAAGGCGCTTGTCCTCACGGTTGAGCCAGGCAATGATGCGGTAGCCCTCGTCGGGCAGATCGCTTACGTAGGCGGGAAAGTCAGACTGTATGACGACAATCGAACTGTCAAAGGTATGGCCACTGGGATGCGCTACCACCACGGCAAGGGAGGGCTGCTTTTCAAAGAAAGCAAGAAAGCGTGAAAAATCGAAATCAAAAAGAATGTCACCAAGAATGAGCAGTATATCTTCCTGCTCATCGCCAAGCAGGAAAAGGGCACCCGCCGTTCCCAAAGCCTCAGTTTCAACAATATAGGAAATGTGAACGCCAAAACGGCTACCGTCTCCAAAATAGTCTTGAATGATATGCCCCAGATAGCCCACAACGATGATGATGTCGCTGATACCGCTCGCCTTAAGGTTTTCAATCTGGTACTGGAGGATTGGTTTCCCACAGAGAGCTATCATAGGTTTTGGGATGTTGCTTGCTACAGAAGCTATGCGTGTTCCTCTGCCGCCCGCCATTATCACGGTTTTCATCTATATTATAAATGATAAGGCGAGACTATGGATTTGTCAAGTTTTAACCGCGGGGAGCCTTTGCAGGTATTATTCGTAAGGGAATTTGTCGCAAGAATTCGAAAGCGACTTTGTCGTATAT
>CAKZZK010000091.1 GCA_937885235.1 uncultured Treponema sp. | reverse complement strand
CCCTTTTGTGTTTTTTTCGGGGTGCTGAATAGTTACAAAAAATCAACAAATAATGAAAATATAATAACTTTCAAACAAGATATATTTCTATACGTTTTATCATTGATGGGCTTGTTTATAGCTGGAATTTCTAGTGGCTATTACATTTTGGTCTCAGTTTTAGTTGCACTTTTATTTTATAGTTTTTTTGAAGTTTTCTACAAGAATACTATAAAAGGATATTTTTCTAAAGATAATATTTATATTTTACTTTCCATTTTAACAACCCTATTTGCAAAGTTTTTTAATTCTCATTTCTTACATTTCAGAGTTATAGATTCTAATATGAAAATGATTTCTTTAGAGGGATTCTTTGGTAATCTACAGTCAATAGTGCTTGGGTATTTTGAATTACTTGTTGGTTTACCCCATTTTGCAAATATAAGAATTATGGAGAAAAAAGGAGTCTATTATTTAGTGGGGACAGCGATAGCTTTATTTTTAATTCTTATTTTAATCAAAGTTTTTATTGAAAACATAAAAAAGCAAACTGATTCATTGCTGTTTATTTTTCTTTTAAGTGTAAATATTTTTGTTTACAGTTTCACGAATTCAAAATATGGGGCACAATTTTTTGAAATAAGATATCTGGTTCTTCCAGTCTTATTTCTGTTTTGTTTAATTCCCTTTTTCTTGCAATCTATAAATGATAATCTTTTAGTAAAGAAAACAATTATTTTTTGCATGATTAGTTTTACAATGTTTGAAACTGTTAGGTCTGATTTCAAATATTTGAAGACAAAAAATGATTATAATCAGATGGTGAAAATTCAGGAAATCTCTGATTCGTATGATGAACCTATAATTTATATTTATAACGATAGAATATTGGCAAGAAATATGGCTGCCTTCAATACAAAGAAATTTTATCGTGGTATAGAATTTAAAGGAGAAAAGTTGGATTTAGATTTTTGGGGAGACTATACATATCTAGCAAGAAGTAAAGATTATTCAAAGTCAGTTCTTCTATATATTCCAGAGGGGTTCCCTGATGATATTAATGAAATTCCAATTAGATATAGAGAACGTCTTTTTAAAATTGATCATAGACTTTATAGGTCTGATTTGAATCTTTTTGCTGTAGATACGGTTTTTTAGTAAGTGAGGTGTGAGTGTGATACCATCTGTTCCACCGCAGATGCTTTCGTGCAGCACGGGTGCAGGATTGTCTTTTAAGTTTTGAGAAGGAAGATATGAGATTGAAGCCTAGGGCATTATGGATTTATGCCTTCATCATGGTGCTGCAGATTATTGTAGTACTGTATTGGGGAAAAATAAAGACAAATTATTACATAGATGATTTATATTCAATGGGTTATGCGAGCAGTTTTACCGAGAAAGGTGATACAGCACAGTACATAAGCACCAGCCCTGATTATGAGTTTAATGAATGGATTGAGAATGCCTCCTTCAAGAAGTACCTTCTTCTGTCTGACGAGGAGAAGGCTTCTAACGTGCCGCCGGTTGAACTGATGCACAAACTCATTGTCAAGAGGAATTATTTCGGACTTTTAAATATTGCGGAATCCATTGCCGGGTATGATTGTGTGACATCCAGACCTGGACTTTTCCTGAATATACTGTTTTTTGTATTGGCGGAACTATCACTCATCTCCCTCATGAAAAAAATGGGATTTGATGAAAAAGTAGGCTGCCTGTCCCTTGCAATGTTTGGATTCTCCTCTTATGTGCTGAGTGCGGCAGAATACATAAGGTTCTATATGATGGTCATCATGCTGATGCTCATGATGCTGAATGCACTTTATAAGCTCTGGAATGCGACCGCATGGAAAGGTATCATCCTTTCGGAACTTGCGGCATATATTACAGCTTATTTTGCTTATAAAAATTCTGAACTGACGCTGCTGTTCTTTGGCGCATTTATGGGATGCTTTCTTGTGGCGGCTTTCTTTACAAAGAAATGGCGGCACTTGATATCCAATATAGTTCTGTCCATATTGGGCGTTGCCTATATTGCGCTGTCGACAGATTTTATAGGTATCCTGCTGCATCAAACTGAGTATGATGCGGGAGGTGCGGCATTAGAAGCCAGCCGCAATATTGCAAATGCGTCTTTTGGAACGGTAAAAAATTACCTGATATGGGTAAAAACACTTTTTGAAACTTACTATTTTGGAAATTACAGGATAATTTATTTGCTGATTGGTGCAGTCACAATAGTTCTTGTTCTTAATAATGAAAAGCATGAAAAAAACTTCCTTACGTTTGATATTAAAAATATACGGATACAGGAAATAAAGGGTGTTACTGTTTGCGCGTTAGTTTGCTGGGTTGCGATATATCTGTTTGCCCGAAAATTTGGTCAGGGAGTACGCATAAGCTCAATTGTATTGTTGCTGATATTGCTTGTAGGTTTTGCAGAGGCTACGGGTTATATAATTTCCTTTAAGAAGCCGCCTGTTTCTTCAGATGGAATGTTTATTTGCATCCTTTTTGGTGCTGCCGTTATGTATACGATATTCTGCGCTATGTGTGGCTACAGTACATGGAGATATTACTGCTTTGGCTTTACTTCGTTTTCAATAATTTTATGGTTCATCATAGACCGCGTCCTTAAGAAATCCTTTTTGAGGGAGACAAAGCGACCGTTGGTGCGGGTGCTTACTGTATTCGTTGTTATCAATTCGCTTATACCTTTCAAAACCAGAAATATAGAGTATATGTATGAAGACGAACACGGATTCATTTTCAATGTCAGAAACAACCAGCCACTTGATGTTGTTATGTACACAACAACTGTTGCAGGTTGGGTAGAGACAAGACATGAATTATATGATTGTGTTAATCTGGTGCCCGCTGAAGCTAAAATCTATATTGTGAATCTTGGACTGTATGAGTATGAGCAGGTTGATTATCCTGCTGAATTTATGTTGTGGTGCCATTCATCAAGCGATATGACCGTGGTCTTGGACGATCTGGCGCACCACGGATATGAGACGCTTGATTTGGGAGCGGACCATTGCTCCCACGCGTATGTGTGCAGCCTGCAGCCTGAAAAAAAATAGGAGTAGCTTTTTCTATGAATAAGGTATCAGTAGTAGTGCCCGTCTATAATGAAGAGGGAAATGTCTCCGAGCTTCACAGGGAGATAAATGACGTATGCCGTTCAAACGGATATGAGTACGAAATTATCTTTGTTGACGACGGCTCTACAGACAAGACGGCAGGAATATGCAGGCAGCTGCGACCATTAAAACTGATACAGATGCGGCGCAATTTTGGTCAGACGGCAGCAATGGATGCAGGGATCAAGGCCGCGCAGTATGACTATATCGTGACGATGGATGGCGACCGGCAGAACGACCCTGCAGACATTCCCAATATGATTGCATACCTTGAGGAACATAATCTGGACGTGGTGTCCGGATGGCGTAAGAACCGAAAGGACACGCTGATGAAGCGGTTCACGAGCCGGGGGGCAAACTTCCTGCGCCATCTGATCGTAAAGGACGGAATCCATGACAGCGGATGTTCCTTGAAGGTGTACAGGCGCGAGTGCTTTGAAGGGATGAACCTGTATGGCGAGCAGCACAGGTTCATCCCGGCGCTTTTAAAGATCAAAGGATTTACCGTAGGGGAAGTGGTCGTACATCACAGGGCAAGGACATCAGGCGTGACCAAGTATAACTGGAAACGGACCATAAAAGGCTTTGTGGATATGATTTCCGTATGGTTCTGGAATAAGTTTGCCAGCAGGCCGATGCACCTTCTGGGCGGAGCCTAACATCATCAACTTAAGGACTGCTGTTTAAAATTTTCGAAATCCAGTAGAA
>CAKZZK010000090.1 GCA_937885235.1 uncultured Treponema sp. | reverse complement strand
CTGATGATAATGTTTTATCTTTAACAAATCTTTTATTAACAAAAAATAATTGATTTCCTCTTCCACTTAGATTTACTAAAAAATAAAATATTTTGACTTAGCCAGATGATGTGCTATTATTAGGGAAAAGATTTGACCGCAGGGGGTACTATATGGCTGTCTGTTCGTTGCAGGGAACATGGCATCTGTCAAATGAAGGAAATCGCAGGGAGATCCGCGATGTGGAAATGTCCATCCCGGGGGATAATGTTTCCGCCTTGGTGAGCGCGGGCTTTGTCAAGGAACCGTATTACGCTTTCAATGAAAAAGAGCTGCAGTGGGTGGGCAGGGAGGACTGGTCTTTTTGCCGTGACTTTGCCTACCGCAAGCAGCCAGGAACAAGGGCATTCCTATGCATGGAGATGGTGGACACCGTGTTCACCGTCTTTATCAATGGAAAGGAGGCCGGAAGCGGCAGCAACTTCTTCCGCAGCTGGCGTTTTGATGTGACGGACCTGCTTGCAGACGGGCAGAACTCGGTACACGTCCTCATCCGCTCGCCGGAACGCTGTGCCGAAGAGCGCAGCAAGACCTTGCCGTATCCCGTTCCCTATACGAAGTATGATGTCTATTCTCCTCACCGCAACCTCTTGCGCAAGGTGCAGTGTCAGGCGGGCTGGGATTGGGGACCCTGCCTCATGGTGAGCGGCATATACGGGGACATACATATTGAAACGGTGCGCAGGGGAATGATAAGCGCCGTCCTTGTGGACACAGTGCCGGTGTGCGAGCAGGATTTTTCCGGCACATGGAAGGCTTCCGTGACCGTCCGCTATGAGGCAATCGAGCCATGTGATATGCTTTTTTCCCTTGAGCTGAGCGGAAAGGACTTGCAGCTTTCCCAGAACAGGAAGCAAAGGCTTTTGGCAGGAGAGAATGAGTTCCGAGCGGACTTTGAGGTGCCGCATCCCGCCCTCTGGCAGTCCGCTGACGAGCTTAAAGAGGCAGGCAGAAAGGAAAATGAGCTTTACACGCTCCGTATCTCGGCATTCACGTTCATGGATGCAAAAACGGAAGAGGAGGCGGACAGTGTTGCTGTCAAGGAGATTGCTTTCCGTACGCTTTCCCTTCATGCTGAGCCAGACGAGGACGGCTGTAGTCTGTATTACGAGCTGAATGGTCGTCCTGTCTTTGCCAAGGGTGCAAATTGGATTCCCGTCGATGCCCTGCCTTCCCGTTGGACTGAGGGGCGCTATCGCTATCTGCTGGAAGCCTGCGTTGCGGCGAATATGAACACGGTGAGGGCGTGGGGAGGCGGCCTTTATGAGACGGACTGCTTCTACCATCTCTGTGATTTGCTGGGCATCATCGTGTGGCAGGATTGCGCCTTTGCCTGCTCGCTTTACCCCGCGACGGATGACTTCTTAGCCGATGTGGAGCGCGAGATTGAAGACAATGTGCGCCGCCTGCAAAGCCACCCGAGCCTTGCCGTCTGGTGCGGAAACAACGAAAACTTGGGTGCGCTCACCTGGTATGAAGAGAGCAGGCAGAACCGCGACCGTTACATAGTGGATTACGACAGGCTTAATCACGGCGCAGTGGAAAAGACCGTGCGCCGCTGCGATCCCAATCGGACCTGGTGGCCCAGTTCTCCCTGCGCGGGACCGGGAACTTTTGGCGACAACTGGCACAATGACAGCGAAGGCGATATGCATTTCTGGAGCGTCTGGCACGGGCGCGAGGACATGGAAGCCTACACCGCTATCAAGCCGCGTTTTGTAAGCGAGTTCGGTTTTGAAAGCTTTCCTTCTATGGAGGGAATACGGGAATTTGCTCCCGAGACGCATACGAATCTGACCGATCCCGTCATGGAGTATCACCAGCGTTCTCCAAGCGGCAACAGCATCATACTGGAGAATATCTCCCGCTACTTCCGCTATCCTTCCACTACGGAGCAGTTTGTGTATCTGAGCCAGCTGCAGCAGGCGCTCGCCGTCAAGACTGCCGTGGCATACTGGCGCAGCTTACGGCCTCACTGCATGGGTGCTACGTACTGGCAGCTCAACGACGTGTGGCCGGTCACATCCTGGTCTTCGCTTGAGTATTCGGGCAAATGGAAGCTCCTGCACTACGCCGCCAAGCGGTTCTTTGCT
>CAKZZK010000089.1 GCA_937885235.1 uncultured Treponema sp. | reverse complement strand
GTGGGCAAGGCAGTAGCAGTAGATGGCTGTGCAGGAGGTCTCGAGGTAGGTCTGCGGGTTGTCGAGCAACTGATGCCAGCAGCCGTCGGTGTCCTGCAGAGGGAGGAGTCCGGCAAGGTGCTGCTTGAGGGCAAGGACCTGACCAAGATGAAGCACTCGGAGCTCTTTGCCGCCCGCAAGGATATGCAGTGCGTGTTCCAGGACCCCTATTCTTCCCTTGACCCGCGTATGACTACTGCCGAAATCATAGCGGAGCCGATGCGCATCTACAAGAAGCGGGGCATCCTCAAAATGAGCGAGGCGGAGATAGGTTCCCGTGTGGAGGAGCTGATGGAGATGGTGGGGCTTTCAAAGTTCTTCAAGAACCGCTTTCCCCATGAGTTTTCCGGCGGGCAGAGGCAGCGCATTGGCATTGCCCGCGCCCTTGCCTTGAAGCCGCGCCTTATCCTTGCCGATGAGCCGGTGAGCGCGCTCGATGTATCCATTCAGGCGCAGGTGCTCAATCTCTTCAAGGACATTCAGAAGGAGATGGGGCTTTCCTATCTCTTCATCGCGCATGACCTTGCCGTCATCAAGTATATCTCTGACCGCATTGCGGTGATGTATCTGGGAAAGATTGTGGAGACGGGGGATTACGTTGACCTGTACAAAAATCCCTTGCATCCGTATACAAAGGCGCTGCTTTCTGCGGCCCCCATTCCTGACCCCAAGGTGGAGCGCGAGCGTCAGCGCATTATCCTGAACGGCGATGTTCCTTCGCCCACGGAGCTGCGTCCCGGCTGTTACTTCTACGACCGCTGTCCCAATCGCAAGGATTGCTGCAAGGACAGGCAGCCTGCGTTTGTGCAGCCAGAGGGCGTGGCGGACGGGCACAGCGTGGCTTGCTTCTTGTACCAGAAATAACGGAAAGGGGGCTTGTTGCGCAATGGAAAAATCGCTTGCAGAATATCGAGAGGAGCGGCTTGAAAAATATGCGCGTGCTGATTGATACAAAGCAGAATGCTGTTGCAGAACTGCACGGTTTTGATGCAATCATCACACGAAATCCCAATGATTTTCAAAGCTCAAATCTGGAAATCATTACGCCTGTAGATTTTGTAGCAAGGTACTTTTAATTTTGCAAGGACGGCTCTTTACATATAGCCTGCTATTTGACTTTACGTATAGATTACAGTACCATATACGTAAAGGAGCAATTTCTATGGATGCAAAGCTGACTTTAAGTATGGATAGTTCTATCATAGCTTCGATGAAAGGCTATGCCAATGAAAATAATTCAAGCATTTCACAGATAGTTGAGACTTTTTTTAGGAATCTTCTTTCTTCTCAGTCTGACAAGAGAAATATATCACCTCTTGTTCAGGAATTGAGCGGCATTATTCCCGAAGAAGAAAATGAAAAAGAAGATTACACAAGCTATTTGGAAAAAAAATATGAGTAAAACGGTATTTTTAGATTCAGATGTAATTCTGGATGTCCTTGAACACCGCGAGCCTTTTTATTTTTATTCTGCCAAAATCCTCACATTGGGCGATGAAAAAAAGCTGGAACTTGTTACAACGTCTTTGGTTTTTGCAAATGTTTACTACTTGCTTCGTAAGCATTTGGGAGGTGAAAAAGCGAAAGAGGCTTTGCGCAAGCTGAGGATTATTGTTGATGTAGTTTCCGTAAATGCAAAACAAGTTGATTTAGCATTAAATTCGGAAATTACTGATTTTGAAGATGCTTTGCAGTATTTTACAGCGTTGGATAACCAGATAAATTTTATAATCACGAGGAATATTCGTGATTATAAAAATGCAAAGTTGATTGCACAAACTCCTCAGCAATATATTGAAAGCATAAATGGGGTGGCGTAAAGCAAGGACGGCGCTCCCACGGGAAAATAAAAAAGACCGCTGTCTCACTAAACTGTAGGGATGCCCAACACTGGGCTGTAGGGGATCCCTACAGCTAGCTGTGTGGATGCCCTGCTTCGAGCTGTAGGGATTTCAAACGGCGGGCTGCCTCGGAGCATAAAAAATCCCCCGCATACGGCAGTATGCAGGGGATGCAGAGAGAAAAGCAGCCGCGTTTTCAGACTACTGCACAGTGCGGACGACGCGGAAACCAAAGCCATACCATGTGGAACCATAGCTTCCGTAGCCAACAACCCAGGGTTGGGTGGAACGACGTGTCGTAACTGCGACTGACTTCGGAGAATCCGCCCCTCCGCTACTGTTGCGAACGACACGCCCTGAACCGGCACCTTCGGGGTCTGTCACACCATCCTTATCATTCGCATATTGATTTTTATCATACTCATCCCAGCACCATTCAGGGACATTCCCGCTCATATCATACAGCCCCTTGGCATTAGGCTTCTTCTTCTTCACCTCCCGGGCAAATTTAGTACCGAGCTTATACCAGGCATACTGGCTCACACTGCCTTCCGAACTCGTTCCGCTCCACGTAAGCGCATTTGACCTGTTGTCTCCCGC
>CAKZZK010000088.1 GCA_937885235.1 uncultured Treponema sp. | reverse complement strand
GTATATTTCATAGTTGCCCCTCCTATGGGCGACAACTATATTGACACATTCCGAAAGCCCTTCACCTTAATAAGATCATGCCGCGGCACGGCGACAAGCTTACGCACCTCGGCAAATTTTGTGGCAAAGCCTTCGCCCCAGACAGGCGTTCCTTCCCGTGCGGCATGGCTGTGTTCAAGGTCAACATAAATAGGCAAATCGTTGACAAATTCACCAGCCTTGTTTAAATCATCCCGCCGAAGCGGTTTGATGCTATCAGCAGTCATCACGTGTTTCATCAGAGAACGAGAGACAAACGCCATGAGAAAAAGCCAGATAACGCAGATTAGCAAGAGCAAAAGTCCGCTGATTCCAAATGCGATGGCAGCACATTTAAAGGCATCCACAACCATATTCCCGCTTAGCAAGGCCACAAAGAATACGAACGGGGAAACAATGACGATGGTGCAGAGCATCACCTTGATGAGAGAATAAAGCTGTACGGGATGCTTCAACTTATCCAGCCGGTAGAACCATTCGTATGTGCCCTGCTCATCACAGGAAATGCCTTCCGGCAGCTCTGGCGACAGGACTTTCGATGGTTCCGGCGATAGTTTTTTCGGCTGTATTGCTTCACTTTCCATAGTATCTATCATATACTACCGCATCAAGCAGCGCAAGCACCGCCTGCGCATCCACGTTCCGCTCTGCCTGCCTGATTTTGGCAAAGAGCGGGGCAAAATCAGGCGGCATGGCATAGCCGTCCATCTCTGCGATGACGGTATCCGCGCTGTCAAAGTCAAAGGCGGCGACTGCCTGACGCAATGCGGAGAGCGCGTCTGCAAGCTGTGACTGCGAGATGAGCGGCTTCGGTACCGCCGACTGGGAGACCCCCACGGCAGATTTTACGCAGAAAGGAGCGAGCCTTTGCAGATAGGCGCGATATTCAGCAAGCAAGGGCGGAGTCTTTGCGGCGATTTCCACAGCAGCCCCGCTTGAAGCCTGCCCGTCGTCCGTAGCTTTCTGCGCGGCATTCCCCAAATCTTCCAGCTCCCTTGCAGCAGCGGAAAGGGGAAGCGCACCGATTAGACGGGCACTGCTTTTGAGCGCGTGAACCTGCACCGTATAGTTCTTCCAGTCCCCCGCGGCGGCATAGCCTTCGATAAGCGCCGCTTTTTCCTCAATCGCCTCAAAGAAATTGCGCACCGCTTCCATAAACGTGTCTTTAGAACCACAGTTCTTCAAAGCCTCCGCAAGATCCAATGCAAAGAGGCTTGAAAAAATCTCACCCGCCTCCCCCAGCCCGTTTTGCGAGACAGCGGCATTTTGTCCATGCAAAGTGCCCCGCTCTTCAAAGCCAGCATTCCCCTTGCGGAGGACAAGCTTTTCAGGCAGATAGTGCGCAATCATCGCTTCAAGCTTTTGTGAATCGATGGGTTTAGACAGATAGTCATCAAAGCCCGCGGCAAGGTACATCTCCTTCGCGCCGTTCACCGCGTTTGCAGTGAGGGCAACAGCGGGCGTATTTTGATTCTTGCAGGAAACATCGGCACGGAGCCGGGCAAGCATCTCTATGCCGTCAGTCTTGGGCATCAGGTGGTCTATGAAGAGAATGTGGTAGCTGTTTTGTCCGGCAAGCTCAAGCCCCGAATCGGCATCCGGGGCAGTATCAATGCGGAGCCTTGTCATCTTCAAAAGCCCCTTGATGACGGCAAGATTCATGGGCGTATCATCAACCACAAGGATGCGCCCCTCAGGAGCCTGAAAGCTCTCCGTGTAACTTGACGCTTCGCGGATAAGCGCTTTCTGGGCTTCCTCACGGGAACCTATCGGCTCGCGGTCCCGAAGCTCTTGCTCAAGCGTAAAGCTAAACACGCTACCCTTGCCGTAAACGCTTTCAACCTCAAGTTTGGTACCCATGCCCTTAAGCAGCCCGTTCACAATGCTCATGCCAAGCCCCGTCCCTTCGATTGAACGGTTGCGGCTTTCCTCAATGCGCTCAAAGGGCTTGAAGAGCCTCGGCATATCCTCGTCCTTGATGCCTATCCCCGTATCAGTCACGCGGAAGCTGAGCATGATATGAGAGGAATCCTTTTCCGCATAGCCTACATCAAGCGTCACAGAGCCCTTCCGCGTGTATTTGACGGCATTGCTGAGTATGTTGAGCACGCACTGCTTTATCCTCGTTTCATCGCCATAGAGCAGATGGGGCATTTTTTCGTCCACGTTCACCATGAAATCCAAACCATTGCCCAGCGCACGGGCTTCCACCATATTGGCAAGGTCCGTAATCAGCGCGCGCAGGTCATAGTCCGCATTGATGATGGCCATCTTGCCCGCTTCGATTTTAGAAAAATCGAGGATATCGTTTATGATGGAAAGGAGGGAACGCCCGCTCGACTGAATGTCCCGCGCATAGCCCCTGATGCCATCCTCTCCTGATTCCCGCAAAATCATCTCGTCAAGCCCAAGCACGGCGTTGATAGGCGTGCGGATTTCATGGCTCATGCTGCTCAGGAAAGCGCTTTTTGCCTCGTTTGCGGCATTTGCTGCTTCAGTGGCTTTTTTGAGGTCGGCAGTAGTCGCTTCAAGGAAAGTGACGAGGCGGTCTGCAAGCGGAATAGTCTTTCCGAGAGGACGCTCGAACATAGAATAGAGTTCCCCATTCGCTTCCCGCCTTTCTGTAGCCGCAACATCTTCTTGCTCATTACGGTCAAGACGGACAGCAGGGGCAGCCGCATTCCCTTCCGCAGTATTGAAAGAGACAAGCCCCTTGGGAACAAGCCTGCGCCCCTGCGACACTACAGACTTTCCCCCTTCGCGCATTCCCACGGCGACAAGCGTGCTGTTGAACACACCTCCCTTGCCGCCGTAACGGTACAGCTCGCTAAAGCCATGACAGAAGAGCAAGCCCGGCGTAATTTTTCCAAAATTGTCGATTTCCTCCCGTGCCCGCGCCTTCATAAAGATAGCACGGTTTGCGCACACGTAGAGGAACACCCCCTGCGGCAGGAACGCCGCCATATCGGCACTCACATTCCATGTAGCGCGGAGGATATCATCGGTCTTGCCATAGGAAAAGCGCACCATTTCACCGGTCTTGAGGTCTCCCATCAGGCTCACTTCGCCCCGCGAATTGAACGCACAGGGAATACGCGCAATCGTAAAGCCATCCCGCTCCACAGCCAGCGGGAATTCGCAGATATTGGCAACAAAATGGCGGTCAGCTTCCACCTGCAGGTAGCGGTGGTAGATGTCGGTGGCGGGAATGCCGTCAATCTTCGTCACAAGCGTGTCGCCGATTGCTCCCGGTTCCCCCGTTTCCACAGCAAGCGGCTTTCCGATGGGTTTCCAACCGAAAACGTAGTCCGTGTGGATGTAGAGATTCTTCCCGGAATAGACAGCAAAGACCACCCCTTTGGCAAGCGTGTGCTCGGCAAAGACATAGGGGCTGCCCGTAAGGATGTCCACGGTGTTTATATTTGCGACCGCGCCAAAAAAGGGGATATGCTCAAAGCCCTCGGAAATATCTTCCATAAAGCGCGAAATCTTAAAAGTGTTGCCGCTTGCAAGGACGAGCACGCCCTTTGCATCGGGGATTGCAGAGAGCTTGGTGCGGAAGTCTGCGGAAATCTCCGCTTCGGTATAATCCGCAGCTGACGCACTGTATTCAAAGACTTCCACCTCGCTTTCGGCAAACTGGCAGACGTTCATACGGATAAATTTCGAGGTGTTTATCTGCACGGACAAGTCACCGTAGAGGGACATACCGATGATTTTGACGCGCGGAAGTTCGGCGTGCAGGAAATCGATGACGCGCTGTGCCTCCTCCATCGAAAAGCGCGAAAAATACACCTGCATAAGCACTGCCCTGCCTTCCGCATAAAAGCGCTGGTCTTTAAGCTGGGAAAGCGCCCATGCAAATTCCGCCTCAGTCGCGGGGTCATAGCTTCTCTGAATCATGGCTCCATTATATCACGAAATACATAAGCTGTGACAATACACAATCCTGCGTTTTTAATATCGTTTTTTCTGTGCTTTCGTTTTTCTTATAAAGTTTCCTTTAAAATACTCTTCGATATTATGTATTTTTATATGATACTACATATCTTTGTCAGACCAAGAGCGGAATGGTTTATTCCAAGAACCTATTTCAATTAAGTTTCCCTCAGGATCTGCTATATAGCAAGTTTTTTGCCCCCAAGGTTCAGTAGTCGGTTCCAATACGGCAGTAGCACCATTAGAAATCAATTCCTTATATTTTCCATCGACTTCATCAAATGTATCGACATATAATGCTATTTCTCCATGCCCATTCAAACCTTTCACATACTCATATTTCCTATTAGTCATTTTTTCGAAATTATTTCTGCCATAAAGCATAAATAAAGTGTCGTCTTTTATCAAGTATACATTCCCTGAATCTTCTGACTCTTTAATTTCAAACCCGAGCACATCTCTATAAAACCGAATCATTTTCGGCATATCTTCAACAAATAATCCAAATCCATCTAATCGCATTTTTCCTCCTGCACCCCAGTGTGGAGCACCTAAGCTATCCCAGTGAGGCTATTTCAAAAACTACCCTCAAGTTCAGTCGCAGCCTCTAAAGCTCATTATATATCGCGAAAAAGTGATTTGTCAACTTTCAATATGCCAGGCTCTATGACAACGCTCCCAAACACGGTGGCTTTCTCATTGCATATCCTATGAAAAACCTGTATGATGAAGCTATGGACTTGATGAAAAAGCTAGATGACCTGTCTCAGCGCTTTACGGAAGTAGAGGGCATGGTCGCGGACCCGAATCTGGTGAAAGACCAGTCGAAATATAAAGAGGTCATGCGCGAACACCAGTATCTTTCCACCCTGATGGAACTGTACGGCGAGTACAAAAAAATCCTTAAAGGCATAGAGGATGCCAAGGAGCTTATCACCGCCGAGGATGACCACGACCTCAAAGAGATGGCAAGGGAAGAACTCAAGGAGCTTGAAGAAAAACAGCCCCAGATGGAAGAGCAGATAAAGCTCAAGCTCATTCCCCCTGACCCTTTAGACGAGAAGAACATCATCCTTGAAATCCGCAGTGCCGCCGGCGGCGACGAGGCATCTCTCTTTGTGCGCGACCTCTGGGAGATGTATACGCACCTTGCCGAGCGCAAGGGCTGGAAGACAGAGACCATGGAAGCCCAGGAAACAGAGGTCGGCGGCTTCAACAAGATTGTCACCTCCATCAGCGGCAAATTCGTGTACGGCACCCTGCGCTGGGAAAGCGGCGTGCACCGCGTACAGCGTGTTCCCCAGACGGAAGCACAGGGGCGGCTCCAGACCTCTACCGCCACCGTTGCCGTCCTGCCTGAGGCTGACGAAACCGAAATAGACATCAAGCCGGAGGATGTGCGCATTGATGTAATGCGGGCGGGCGGACCCGGCGGCCAGTGCGTGAACACCACGGACTCTGCGGTGCGGCTCACCCACATTCCTACGGGCATTGTGGTCATACAGCAAGATGAAAAATCCCAGCACAAGAACAAGGCAAAGGCATTCCAAATACTGCGCGCAAGGCTTTTTGACTTGGAAGAAAGCAAGAAGCAGGCAGAACGTGCCGATGCGCGCAAGAGCATGGTAGGTTCAGGTGCCCGCAGTGAAAAAATCCGCACGTATAACTTCCCGCAGGACAGGATTACCGACCACCGCATCAATCTCTCCGTGCACAACCTGCCCAACTTTATGATGGGCAACATGGATGATATGCTCGACGCTCTCAACGTCTATGCCAAGGAAGAGCAGCTGCGGGACGTGAGCGAACTGGGAGCGGCGAGCTAGGGAGACAAAATATGAAGAAGCTTCTGCTTTTGCTTTCCGCTCTGGCACTCCTCTTTTTGGCTGGCTGCCAGTCTGCAAACGGACACAAGGAATTCAGCGAGTATCGGGAAACCTATGGCAGTGAAGTCTACGAACCTGACGAAGATAACGAGGCAGGGACTCCAGGGGACTTTGTCGATGACACACAGCAGATACAGCGTTCCACAGAAACGCAGTATCTGTGGGGAAGTCCTGCCAAGCAGCTTGCATACAAAGCAAGATGACTATCAGGGAAGCAAAAAATCGCGCTAAGGAGGCACTTTCCGCAACGAGTTCCAGCCCCGGGCTTGATGCGGAAGTCCTGCTCATGCATGTGACGGGCTTTGACCGCACGCACCTGCTTTTTCAGCGGAACCAGTCACTGTCGGCAGAGCAGGAAGAGACTCTCGCTTCCTGCGTTGAGCGGCGGCAGACGGGGCTTTCCATCGCCTACATTACAGGGCACAAGGAATTTTTTGGCTATGACTTCCTTGTGACGCAGGACGTCCTCGTCCCCAAGCCAGACACAGAGCTGCTTGTTGAAAAAGCGCTGGTATTTATAAAACAGCGGGTTGAGCAAGACGGCTTTTACCCTCCCCTCGCCATCTGCGATATGTGTACGGGGAGCGGCTGTGCGGGACTTTCCGTGCTGAAAAGCTGCGACACTGTTTTGCCCTCGCCCACCCTCACCATGGCAGACATCAGCGGCAAAGCTCTGGCAGTGGCACGTCGCAATGCGGAGAGGCTTCTTGCTCCGCAGGCTTTGCAAAACACGGCATTCATACAGAGCGACCTTTTCGATAATATCAGCGGCTCTTTCGACATAATCATTGCAAATCCCCCCTATATTCCCGCCGAGCAGACAGTGGAACTGCTGAAGGATGGGCGCGGCGAACCAGCTCTGGCGCTCAATGGCGATGTCGCCTCAAGCAATGACGGGCTTGGCATTATGAGAAAGCTTGTACCACAGGCTTTACCGCATCTTCGGGCACAAGGCGTGCTTATCGTGGAGGCAGGAGAATACAATGCAGAAAAAAGTGCCCGCCTCTTTCAAGCGGCGGGATTGGGGGAGGTAGTCATTTTCAAGGATTTGTCAGACCAGCTGAGATGCATTCAGGGCTTGAAGGGGATCCCTACACGTCCCTGAAGGGATGCCCTACATTGCCGTGTAGCCGCCGTCAACAGGGAGGATAACGCCCGTCACATAGCTTGAAGCAGGGCTTGCAAGGAAGATAGCGGCGCTGTCAAGCTCGCCCTCGTTGCCGTAACGGCTGAGCGGAATCATCGTCCGTGCATTCTGCTGGAAAAAGTCGCTGTCCAAGGTTTCTTTGGTCAGTGGAGAATAGAAGTAGCCCGGGCAAATGGCATTCACGGTGATATTGTGCTTGCCCCATTCAGCTGCCAGACCGCGGGTAAGGTTCACGACACCACCCTTTGCCGCATGATACGGAGAGCAAGGCGCAACTTTATTTCCGACAAGACCGTACATAGAAGCAATGTTGATAATCCTTCCATATTTTGCGGGAATCATTGCCTGCTTGGCAACAGCGCGAGCCACGCGGAAGGTACCAAACAAATCCGCATTAACTTCGTTGTTGAACTGTTCATCGGTGATGTCTTCCGCAGGAGCTACGGCGCCTGTCCCCGCATTGTTTACGAGGATATCGATCCGTCCGAATTTCTCCATCACTGCCTTTACCATGGCGGCGACAGCTTCGGTGTCCGTAATATCACAGCGCAGGGGCAAGGCTTCCACCCCATACGCATCTTTTATCTCTTTGGCAACGGATTCAATTTTCTCTACACGGCGCGCAACGGCAACGATGTTCGCCCCCTGATTGGCAAGCGCCTTTGCCATCTGCACACCCAATCCAGTGGAACATCCGGTAACAACGGCAACCTGACCTTTCAAATCAAAATAGGACTTCATTTTATTTCCTTAATATATCGTAACTATTCAGTACCTACATGCATTGTAAAACGCTGAAAGTACGCTATATAT
>CAKZZK010000087.1 GCA_937885235.1 uncultured Treponema sp. | reverse complement strand
AAAAAACGCTTCTTTTCCGCATTGAAAAATATTCGCCCCGAATATCTGCCATAACGGTTTAAATAAATTTAGCGATTTCCTGCCGCTTGACCGTATGCGTCTTCAGCCCCACAATGTAGCTCCCCGTCATCGCCGTGAGGACATCAAACGCCGCCGCAAACGAGCAGAGAATCGGCGCCGCGTCCCGCAGCAAAAGAAATCCCGCTTCAAAGCCGTTACCGTAGTTCATACACATGATGGTGAGCGCAAGGAAGGGACCTTCCGTCGGGTGCTCGCCGAGCAGGAAAGACAGCAGGAAGGCGCTGGTGCCAATCCACATGATGGTCTCCCGCTCTATCTTGAGCAGCGAATAAGAGCGCAGGATGGCGATGAAGCACACGCAGACAACGAGCGCCGCCCCGCCCCGTGCGAAAATCGAAAAGAGAGGGTAAGTGACGGCGTTCACGCGGTGCCGGATGCCGAGGCTTTCTTTGCCGTGCCGTGTAGCGAGCGGCAGCACCAGATTCGAGTCCGCGCTGAAAAACGCAATGCAGAAGGGCGCTATGCTTGCGTACAGCACGCGGAAGGGATGGTGCTCATGGCAGAGAATGCGGAGGATGAGGGGGTAGACCACCACTCCCACGATAGCCAGCAGTATTGCGAGCAGGCGGAAAAGCTCCGCGTATGTCCCCAGCCTGTGCAGGGCAATAAAGACAAGCGTCCACCGGCACACGATGGCAATCATGCCTACGGAAAGAATTTCCGTGAAGAAGCTCATCACGTTGTAGCAGACCTTGCCGAGGGAGGTAAAGAGCGCCATGGCGTTGCGGGAAGCTGCCTGATCGTCCGCTGCCCCCGCACCTATAAAGCCCGCAAAGACAAAGCAGGGGAGCAGGTAGCTGTCATTGAGCAGGGAAGAAAATCCCGAATAGGGAAAAAGCTTGACGAGCAGGGCAGGTACGTCCAGCGTGGGAATGTCGTTCGTCTGTTCTATGCCCATGGGAATCTGCTGCTTGCAGAACAGGAGCGCCGCCCCCAGACCGAGCGCCACGAGGAAGAGCGAGGAGAGTATGATGAGGGCAAAGGTCCACAGCCCAGTCTTGAGCATGAGCTTTTCGTCCCGCAGCTTAAAGCAGGCTGTCGCAATGGAAAAGAAGAGCATGGGAACGAGCGCATATCTGCCGAAACGGATGACGAGGTCCGTCACAAAATCCAAAGCTGCCCGCGCCTGCTCGCTCTGCGGCGGCAAGATGATGGCAAAGGCCACGCCTAGCGCAATCCCCAGTATATATTTTAACCAAACTTTCATGGGTACTAAGTATATCAAGTTCTTTGCAAAGTGTACACAGAAATGCTATACTCACAGTATGGTAAAGACAGTCCTCATTGCCGGCAAGGAGGTGCCCGCCGGCAGCAAATTTGCCGACGGAATTGCCATGGCGGGGAGAAATGTAGCCATCACCTGTCCTGATACGGACGAAGACACTGCCGAAACCGCGCTTGATTTGTCCGGACTCCAGCATATAGGCGGGGAAGCGCCTTCGGGTATGTCCTTTGTGGAGTGGAGCAAGTCATCCCCCATTTCCTCCCGCACCGTCATTCTGGAGACGGAATCCATTTTTGGCAAGATTGACGAGGCTGTGCTGTATTTTGATGAGGAACTCTTTGCCCAGCAGGAAAAGCAGATGAGCGGGGAGGAATGCATCCGCGGCTGTGATGAGCTTGTCTTGCCCTACCAGTGCCTTGTGATGGAGCTGCTCGTCCGCTTTGAGCGGAAGTACAGCGCAGCCCTGCCGGGAAAGCTTGTCTTCCTTATCAAGGAAACGCCGAGCATTGCGGACACCCTCCGTTCCCCCGCCGCCCGTAACGGGGTGAGCGCCATCGCCTCCCCTGTGGTTGCTTCCGCGGCGGCGGCTTTTATGACTTTTGCGGAAAACATAGCCGCGCTGTATGGTGAC
>CAKZZK010000086.1 GCA_937885235.1 uncultured Treponema sp. | reverse complement strand
GACAGTGCATTGAGCGTCTCGATATTAAAGAAATTACCCCCCGCTACCGCCGCAATCTTTGAAAGCGCCTGCCCGTCGTATTCCGACTGCAGGGTGCCTGAATACACATGACCTGTCACCGGGTCTGCATATTCCAACGGTACAAGCCCTTGCGTTCCAATGCCAAGCACATAGAGGGAGATATGTTTGTCCTCCACAAGGCGAGCGGCTGTATAGGGATTGATATCCCCAGCGTTGTTCTCCCCGTCTGTGATAAGCACTATCGACTTTCGCGGAGCACGAGAGCCTTCCAGATGGAACACGGCACAGCTCAGACCGGTTCCTATCGCCGTTCCATCCCCTAGCTCGCCGATAAGCAGGCCGTCGATTCTGTTAAAAAAGCTGCTTCTGTCCATTGTCGGCGGCACCACGAGGGCAGATTCCCTTGCCATTGCCACAAGACCGAGGGAATCGCCCTCGTTTTCACTTGCAAGCGTATGGATGGCAAGCTTCGCCGCTTCAAGCCGGGACATTCCCGCAATGTCACGGGCAGCCATGGAGGGGCTTATGTCCACCACGAATATGATGTCCGCCCCACGCGAGGAATATATCTTTTTCTGATGCCGCACCACAGGGTTTGCATAGGCAATAACCACGCAGATGAACGCGCAGACACCGAAAAGATGCATCAGAAAGCGAAAAAAGCGCCTGATATCCCGCTGCCACTCAAAGTATTCGCCATTCCAGTCACCAAGCACAAGGGGGAAGGTAACGCCCTTGAAAAGTTTCAAATAGCGGAGGAAATACAGCACGGGAATAAGCAGCAAAAAGGAAAAAGCCCATGGATTTTCAAATTCGACCAAGATTTTTCACCTCCTTGTTCTGCATCTCAAAGGCAGCGATATTCTCGCAGGACAGCCCGATAATGTCCTGCCGCTCCCCCTGCAAAAACTGCGCTTCATGCTCAGAAGCAGGCAGACGACGGGAATCTATGGAATTCGCGGCATAGCGTATGTAGTCGGTGCGCATAAAGAGTGATTGCAAGGACATCACCGCATTTTCCTGTTCCACATCAAGCATATTCCCCGTTGCAAGGCAGATAACCTCTATGATACGATGCCCTGTCACCGAGGCAAACGCAGTGTGAAAGCGATATTCCAGATAAGAGCGCATAATCCGCTGCCAGTCTTGTGCAAACTGCGCGTCCGTGCAGTCCGTCTTGCCAAGCTGGGAGAGGGATTTCTTTGTTCGGGAAGCATTGCGGTAATAGCCGATGCGCTCCCGAATTGCCATGATGAATATCATAATAGAAGGAAAACGAGCGATGATAAAGCCCATCAGACACAAAAACAGAATGGCTGCTATGATGAGGGACCACAACACATAGTTCGTCCCCGGAAGCAGGAAGGGAGCCAGAGGTGCCCGCAGGGAATTGACGCCTGTTTTTTCTACCAGAGAGCTGACAAGTACGGGGGAAAGATCCAGTTCATAGGCAGGAGCATCCTCACCGCCCCCGCACAGCTCGCTTACATTAAAAGGAGCAAAATCAATCTCCCCCGGCTTCCAAGGGATAAAGGTGATGAGCAATGTATAGGTAATGCCCACCCGTTGCAGGACGGCTTCCTGCACGCTGCACCTATCCGCCTGCGCGAGGAATACGGGGGAGTTTATATCAAAAGAAAGCGTGCTGTCGCTTTTCTCGTGAGAAAAACTGAAAAAATCTATGGAGCTTTGGAACATATAGCGCAACTGCGCCCGATCCCCCACGTAAATTTCCTTGGGAATCAAGACCTGCTGCGCCATCATTGCCTCTGCCCACAGCAATATTCCCGCTAGGATGCACAATAAACGTCTGTTCATCGCTGCTCCCGTGCGGCAAAGAAGCGCGAAAGTTCAAGGAAGGAATCTTTTTCTGTGCTCAAAAGAAGGGGAATGGCGCCATGACGCAGACACTCCCGTTGCCAGATTTCAATACGCTGATAGTGCGCGCGCACCCATGCCCGCCGGAAAGCGGGGGACGAAGTAGGCAACACACAATGATAGCCGCTTTCAATATCGGCAAATGGAACTGCGCCCACGGAAGGCAAGTTTTCGTCAATCGGGTCGCTTATCCGTGCCGCTACAACATCGTGTTTCTGGCAGAGGTGTCCTAGCGCGGCATAAAAGCCCGCAGTGCGGAAGTCCGAGAACACCATCACAAGGCTTCGTCTTTTCAGCAGCCTGCCGGCACCCAGCAAGGCATTGTCAAGCACGGAACCTGGCTCGTGGGCTTCGTACTTCTTTTCAAAATGAGAAAGCAAAAGCAGCGCATGCTCTTTCCCCTCGGCTGGTGAACAGGAAAAATGAATTTTGCCGTCAAAAAGCACCGCCCCTACAGAGCTATTGTTCTGCACCGATGCAAGCGTGAGAAGAGAAGCACAGTCCATCGCTTTCTCAAGCCTCGTCTGCCGACCAGAGCCGGCAATCATGGAAAGCGATGTATCAAGTACAAGAAAAACATCCAGCTCCCTCTCTTCTTCAAATACTTTCACATACGGGCGTCCCATACGTGCGGTCACATTCCAGTCTATGGCACGGATATCATCGCCGCGCAGATATTCACGCACGCCACTAAACTCCATGCCCTGCCCGCGGTACAGTGAGCGGAACGCGCCGTAACGCATTCCTTCAGCAAGGGAAAGTGCACTTACATGCAGCAGGGAAGCTTTTCTTGCGAGGGAGCCAAGCTCCCGTTTCTTGTCGTCTTCCATCGCCATTACGGCACCGGCATGAGCTCGACTATCTTTGAAATCAGCTCATCAGCTGTCACAGAATCGGCAGAAGCCTCGTAGTTAAGCACAAGGCGGTGCCTCAGCACGGGCTTACAGACGGACTGTACATCCTCCGGCAACACAAAACTGCGTCCGGCAAAGAGCGCCGCGACTTTCGCGCACTGGAGCAAGGCAATGCCGGCACGGGGAGAGGCCCCAAAAGAAATGTAGCGTGCGATGTCATTTCTGCCCACCGAGTCACCATGAGCAGGACGAGTTACCCCTACGATTGACACAATATAGCTGAGGATTTTTTCATCGGCAGCGACAGCATCCACTACCGTCCGGCATTTCTGAAGCGCGGCGGGGGAAAATATTTTGCGCACGGGGACCTGCCGCGCCCGTCCGTTCGAACGCACAATGGCTATTTCTTCCTCTGGTGTGGGATAAGGGACAAGCAGCTTGAGCAGGAAACGGTCAAGCTCTGCCTCCGGCAAATTGTAAGTGCCCTCCTGCTCTATGGGGTTCTGGGTAGCAAGCACAAAGAAGGGCTCTGCAAGCTTGAAGCTGTTTTCACCGATAGTCACCTGATGTTCAGCCATGGCTTCAAGCAATGCAGACTGCACCTTTGCAGGCGCACGGTTGATTTCATCCGCAAGCACCATGTTTGCAAAGACAGGACCGCGGTGTATAAGGAACTTGCCCGAATTTTGTTCATAGACAAGCGTTCCCGTCACATCAGCAGGCAGAAGGTCGGGCGTAAATTGTATGCGCTTGAATTCAAGGCCTGAGAGTTCGGCAAAGGTACGGACCGCGAGTGTTTTTGCAAGCCCCGGCACCCCTTCAAGAAGCACGTGCCCTCCGGCAATAAGCGCCATCAGGATGCCGTCAACCACTTCCCTCTGCCCCACCACACGCCGTGCCACCTCCTCGCGGCACGCCTGTATATACAGGTTGCATTCATCTAAATCTTTTTTTGAAATGGAACTTTCCATCAGGGATTCTCCTTAAAACTCTTCTATTATACAGATAATGAACGAGTATTGCAAACCCCCTGCTCTAAATGCTTTAATCGGCTTTATCCTTCCCCCCGCCGGACATCCAATCGTCCATCATTATCTTAAATAATTGCTGTACGACTGAAATGGCGGCATTCCGAGCTTTCGCGCTAAGTTTCTGTGTTGATTTCAACATTTTCAGTATATTCTCAAACCAATTAGCGGAAAGCTCAGAATTTGTCTTTGCTTCTGTATCTTGCAGAATACCGAATATGGTTTCAATGAATTGCTCCCGCTCTATTGGCGTCAGCTCTTTAATCCATTTGTTCACCGTCCTGTCCACAAATTTGCTTTCATCACCTCGGGACTTACAGGTCACAAAATGCTTTCCCAGAACATGCCAATTAAAGGGATCGTGCTGCATAAACATGTTCTTCTCAGTGCTGTCTACTACCGTGTAACCATCTTCTCGCTCAAAGAGCATACCGACAATAGAAAGACGGGGAACAAAGCAACAAACTCTGTCCTTGATGGCAAGATAGCCATCTGATGAAAAGAAATCATCACGAAAGCCCGGTCCGTCATTGCTAAAAACAGTAAGCAAGCGTTTCTGAATGTCTGTATTCGCGTGAGCCGCTGCATACAGAGCAAGATTGCCGCCTTTTGAATGTCCTCCCAAAAAAATCTGATTTTCAGGAAGAGCATCAGCTATACTTTCAAGATAGCACAGGGCATCCGTTTGTGCCGGTACAGAATCCATGTAACCAAGATTAAAATCTTCCTTCCACCCTACAAGCGTATCATCGGTACCCCGGAAAGCAAGGAAAGTCCATTCATTTCCATGTGAAAAGCATATTGCAGAAAACTGTTCCTCTGTCTCGCAATCTATTTTATTGATATAGGCTCCCACCGTCAGACTTCCAAAGCGCAACGATTCTCCTGCCCTCTGCAACAAATCAATGGTTTGCGCATTAATCAGCAGCCCCATATCGCTGCGCTCCTTAAAATCAGGAGAATGGCGGAACAATTCAGCTATTTTCCCCAAACTAAGGCTCTCCGATGAAAGCGTATCGGCAACAATGCCAGAGAAATCAATATAGCTCAGCTGGCAAAGGATGAGCGCGTCCACCTCATTCAAAGGACATTCTCTGAATTCGAGGTCGCCGCGCCATGCTATATAATCTAAAATATTCGTCATTATGCAGCTCTATAGACCATTCTGTTCAAATAATCCTACATATTATTTCGACAGGCGCTTATAAAGTCATTCTGCTGTTCCAGCATCTCTATAATTTCTGAATCTGTCATCTTCCCACCGCTAGTAATTCTATCACATTTGAATTTTTTCAAACAGTGGGTAATGACATTTTTTTGTTTTTTTAGTGCTGAATAGTTACGATATTTTTTAGCAGCACATCAATTTTCGTCATTTCACAATTGTCTTTGTGCGGAAAATGAATTTGGATGATATTCTTGAAAGAATCCGAATTGAGTTTGTATGTATGAGTACAAGTTCTGATTCGCGACACGGACGGGTCTGAGTTCATGACTCGACGGGTCTGAGTTTGTGACTCGACGGGTCTGGGTTTATGACTCGACGAGTCTGAGTTGGTGACTCGTCGAGTTTGAGATCATAACCATGTTATTGCACAGGGGCAGGAATTGTACCTGTATAAGGTGTGTATACAGTCCAGCTACAAGGGAATATAACGGTACCATCAGATTCTGTTCTATGTAAAGGTGTTTTTATTTCGTTTTTATCAGCAGAATAAAGCACCCATGATTCCCCGCCTTCCTTTAAATCACTATCATCCCAATACATTGTCACTTTACTGTATTGCTCATTATATTCATCAATGTTTGTGATTTTCCCAGTCGCTGTTCCCGTGAGACTGCCGTTGTCATACCGTGCGTAGGTCAATTCTGCTCCGACAGAGAACCCGCTGACTTGCATATAATTTCCAAAAATGTTCTGTACATGGTATTGTGTTGAATATTCATCTATGCTGCCGTCAAGTTCTTCCACACGGACGGATTTATACCATCCAGAGCCACCCATGCTACTGCTGGTGTTATTATTGTTACCAGAGGCGCTATTTCCGCTGTCATCACTGCTTTCGTTTGAGCAGGCTGCGAATGCAAATGTTATTATGGCAAGTACGCTTGCTATTTTTAATACAAATTTCATCTTCTTCATAAAAATCCTCCTGTGCTACATTTCGCTATGATAATACGCGAAATAAATTATGACATCATCATATATAATACTATGATATAGGTTTGTCGTCAATATAAAGTTTTATCATAGTATTATGATATGATGGAATATATAGGTGTGCGGAACATCGTTTCCCAGAATATCAGGCGCATTAGAAAGGAACAGAATATGACTCAGGCTCAGCTTGCGGAATACACTGACTTGTCCAACACCTATATTGCAAATATTGAATGTGGCAAGACGTGGATTAGTGATACAACCTTGGAAAAAATAGCTGCCGCGCTCAATACGGAGTTTTACCTTTTCTTTGTTCCTGTAGACGTGGAAAGGAAAGAAGCGACAGACAAAATGCCATCGGTATGGCTTCTTTTAAGAAAATATGAAGAGATAGTCAGAAAAAATGTAGATAACACATTCAGACAACTTTATAACGACTTAGGCAATATATCATCTTACCATAATTCTGCCCCGTAATACTCTAGGTAAGGAGACAAACCGTATGGCAGAGGAAAAAGGAAGTCTCTTTGCAAACACAGGTATGACTCGGACGCAGGCGATGGATGTACTCGGTATAGAGCAGGGCGAGCGAGCCAAGTATGCCGCCATGATGGCGTAGCAGATGTTTCGCTTTATCTGCTATCTCCCTCCGGCGCCGCCACCATGAGCGTGCCGTCATCATCGTCGTCCCCCGCTAAATCCGCGAGGTCTGCCACCATCTTGTAGTGCGCTGCCTTCTGCCAAGTCGTGCCAGCCAGATCGAGGGACTGCCGTTGCTCTTCCTTGCGCTCCTCCTGCTTTTCCTGAGCCACTTTTGCCGCCATCAGCAGCTTGGTGGCTGCGTCGGAGCGGATGTGGAGGAGCTGCGCCAGCTCTGCTTCTGGGGCGGCGGCGAGCGCTTTGAGAGAACCGTATTTTTTCATCAGCAGCTTGTCCCGCTCCTTGCCCACGCCGGGCAGCTTGATGAACGGTGAGACCGTGTTTTCCTTGGTGCGCAGCTCTTGGTTGCGGCTCGTGGCAAAGCGGTGCGTTTCGTCTCGCACACGCTGGAGCAGGCGGAGG
>CAKZZK010000085.1 GCA_937885235.1 uncultured Treponema sp. | reverse complement strand
CACGCGGTCCTCGCCATACGCCTGCTTATAATCGGAGACAAACTGCTCGTTGCGCTCCGTCTCCGTGGTTTCGTAATAATTCCACGCCACCAGATGACCTTCCAAATTCTCCACGCCGATTTTTTCGACTTCTTCTTCCGCAATCGAAAAACTCATCACGGGAATTTCACTGGCGCGCAGCCCCGCATCCGAAAGCTGCCTGAAAAACGCCACATTCGAATCACCGTTCAGCGTATTCAGGATGACATCAGGCGCAGCCTCCTTTATCTTTGCGATTATGGCTGAATAGTCGCTGTGCCCAAGCGGCGTGTACTTCTCGCCGACGCACTCCGCCTCCAGTTCCACCAGCTGAGCCTTGATGATCTTGTTCGCCGTGCGGGGAAAGATGTAATCGCTCCCGACAAGGAACATACGCTTGCCGATATGCTCCGCGCAGTAATCTATGGCGGGAACCACCTGCTGATTTGGCGAAGCACCCATATACATGATGTTCGGGCTTGCCTCCATGCCCTCATACTGCACGGGATACCACAGAAGCCCGTAAAGCTCTTCAAAAATTGGCTTGACAGCTTTGCGCGAATCAGAGGTCCAGCAGCCAAAGACGCTCACCACCTTGTCGTCCTGCAAAAGCTTGCGCGCCTTTTCCGCAAAGACCTTCGGACTGCTTTCCCCGTCTTCTTCGATAACCGTAATCTTCTTGCCCAGCACGCCGCCCGCCGCGTTGATTTCCTTGATGGCGAGCATCTCGGAATCCCGCACGGGCAGCTCGCTTATCGCCATCGTCCCCGTCAGTGAATGCAGAATGCCTACTTTCACGGTATTTTCATCTTGCTTCTTGCCAGAACAAGCAGCAAGCGTAAGGACAAATATTCCCAGCGTGCCAAGTACAAATCTCTTCATCAATAATCCTCCTAGCTTTGCGCAAAGCACTAATTGTGCTCATAATACCTCATAGGTCGTCATCATGCCCTTGCCCTTGATATCGCATTCCATCGGCTCAGTAAACTTGATGCCGCTATCCGAAAGATGGTCTTTCACCGCCTCTGTGACGCGGATATGCCCGGGAGAACATGCCGTTTCCATGCGGCTGGCAACGTTGACGGTGTTGCCCCACACATCATAGATAAACTTCGTCTTGCCGATAACGCCCGCAGTCACCGGTCCGCAGTTCAAGCCAATCCTGATATTGAACTTAATCCGTGCCGTGCGGTTGTAGTCCGCCAAATCCTCGTACATGCCCTTGGCAAACTCCACCATCACCCTTGCGTGCTCTTTGTTTTCAGTGGGAATGCCGCAGGCAGCCATATACGCATCGCCAATCGTCTTGATTTTTTCCACACCTGAACGCTTGGCTCGCTCGTCAAAGCGGGTAAAGAGCTCGTTGAGGGCATCGACAATTTCTTCAGCAGTATGCCCGCTTGAAACCTTGGTAAAGCCCACGATATCCGAAAACAGAAGCGTGACATCATCAAAATTTTCACCGATGCTGTGTATGCCGTCTTTGAGCTCGTCAGCAATCTTGTCAGGCAATATGGAACGCAGCAAGAGGTCGGACTTATCCTTCTCCGCTGCAAGCTCTGCCGTCCGCTCTTTTACCATCTTTTCCAGACGCACTTTTTCACGCCAGATATTCCGTTGCTTGTGGTAGAAGATGCCTATAAGGATGCCGAACAGCGTCAGCACGGCAAAAACCCAGAACAGGGGCATCTGGTAGAAGTACGGCTTCTGCACAAAGAGCATGGCTTCCGCCTGCTCGGATATGAGCCCGTCGCCGTTTATGGCGTTTATCAGGAAGGTATGCCTGCCCGGGCTGAGGTTTGTATACGAAATAAGCCGCTGGGCAGTCGGCGGGCTGAACTCATCTTCAAAGTTGGTGAGCCGGTGCGTAAACTGAATGCGCTCCGGCGCATCAAAGCTGATGCCCGTCACCTTTATTTCAACACGCTTTGTCCCCGGCTTGAGCACGATGGTGTTGGACGCATTCGCATAGGAGGTGTTGTCAATGGTAACAGTCTCTATATGCACGAGCGGCATGATGGGATTTTTCATCACCTTGACGGGGTCATACATGGCGATGCCGTCCACCATAGCGAACCACAGCCTGCCGTGGCGGTCACAGATGGACTGAGAAGTAGACGTCGGTCCGTCGGAATCAAGGCCATCATTGCGGTTGTAGAACTGAGTCTTTACCGTAGCACCGGAAGCGCTCGCCAGCATCTCATCGAGCGATGCCGAAGCTATTCCGTGGTTACTTGTCATCCAGACAGTCTTTGAGCCATCGATGATGACTTGGAACACAGAGTCAGTACCTATGCCCTGCTCTGAATTGATATTCTGAAAGTCCGTGGGCAGCAGGGTCTTTGCGTCAAAGCCAGAACAGCGCGTGATGCCGCCGCCGGAGCAAATCCAGTAGCCCCCATCCTTGTCCTGCCATATCTTGAAGATGACATTTCCCGCAAGTCCTTCTTCAGTCGTGATATGGGAAACAATCGCCTCGTCCTTCATCAGGTAGATGCCGCCGCCATCCGTCCCTATCCAGATAACGCCCCCCGCATCTTGGAAGAGACACATGACGTATTCATTTTCAAGCCCTTCCGGCTGTTTGAAGGTACGCATTGAGCCGTCCGCATGGATGATGCTCAGCCCCGTCGTGGTTCCAACGTAAAGCTCCCTCGGAGCGCTCTCAATAGCGACGCGCACCTTGTTTCCCGCAAGCCCCTCGTCCGTTGACCAGCTCACGACAGAATCTGTAGCCTTTATGTAGCGCAGCTGTGCGGGCTTTGTGTAGCAGCTGACAAGTATGTCGCCGTTTGCCGCCGTCCCCACGTGGCGCACCCGCAAGCCCTTGGTGTATTCGGTCAGCTTGTTCTGTACCTCGCGCTCGTTTTCATAACAGCGGACGCCGCCGTCAGCACCCACCCAGATGCGCCCTTCGGCATCTTCGGTGATAGCGTTTGCGGTCGCCCCAAACTTCGTCACCTTGAACTTGCCGTGCGTCATCTTGCCAATACCGTTGCGATCCGTCGCCAGCCAGATATTGTCTTCCCTGTCAGAGATAATCTTGTTGATGTGCGCCTTTGCCAGATTGCTTCCCGTGTACTCAGAGAAAGCCCCTCCGCTGTAGACGGCAAGTCCCTTTTCCGTGCCGAACCAGATGGTGCCGTTTTCTTCTATATATATGGCATTTGTGGCAACCGTGTCGAGCACGGTGCCAGTCCTAAGCTTCGTCACCTGCCCATTGCTTACCCGTATCAAGCCCTCGTTGTCCAAGCCTATCCAGAATGCGCCGGAAAGGTCCTGCGCGATGGCGGTAACAAAATAGGTGCCGAAAGGCTCCAGTTCCGGTCGGGTACGGAAAAGCCCGTCCGAAAAGAGGAAAAGCCCCCTCTCGTTTGCCGTGGTAAGCCAGACGCGCCCCGCCGTATCGCAGTAGAGGTGGGTCGCGATGATGCCCTTGGAGACAGTACCCGCTTCAAACTGCGGCGTCATAAGCTTGCCGTCGGGGGTCAGGTAAACCACGCCCGCCGCCGTTCCTATCCAGACATTGCCGTTTTTGTCTTCCGCAATGGCGCGGATGGAATTGTTGGGCAGGCCGTTCTGCGTCGTATAGATCTTGTTCCCCTGCTCGGAGATTTTCTGCACGCCCTCATCGTAAGAACCAAGCCAAAGGTTGCCCCGCGAGTCTTCCAGAATCGCACGTACTGAAATGAAATTAAAATTATTCTCCCTGTTCCGCTTGATAGTCCTGAACTCAACACCGTCAAAGCGGACCAGTCCCTCATAGGTGCCCACATTGATATAGCCGTCCTTGGTCTGGATGATGTCCGTCGCCGTCGTCCCCGTCAAACCGCCGAACGCACTCCAAGTCTGATAAACATAGTTGTCGAAAAAAGAGCCTTGGGCAAAAACCTGTGTCAAAGCACAGCAAGCAAGATACAGCAGGGAAAGGCACAGCAATCTCGTTCGTTTCATCTCTGCCCGTCCTAGATGACCATATTCATTGCAGAACGCACTTCGTCCAAGGTTTTGACGGCAAGCGCGCGCGCGCGTTCTGCCCCGTCGCGCAGCACGCTGCGGATGTAATCCATATCCTTTTCAAGCTCCGCACGGCGGGCACGGACGGGACGCAATTCCTCGTTCAATGCCTCGGTGAGCATCTTTTTAAGCATACCGCCGCCGCCGTCACCGATGCGTGCAGCCACGGCTTCCGGCTCCTCACCCGTGCACAGGGAAATAAGCATGAGCAGGTTTGCCACCTCGGGACGCTTCACGGGGTCATAGCTGATGTAACGCTCGCCGTCTGTCTTTGCCTTTTTGATGAGCTTTGCCGTTTCGTCTTCGCTTGCGCTGAGCATGATGGCATTGCCGCGGCTCTTGCTCATCTTCTGGCTGCCGTCAAGTCCCAGTATGCTCGGCGTCTTTGAAAGCAGGGCATCCGGCAGGGGGAAGACGGGTTCCCTGTCCTTGCAGTATTTCTCATTGAACTTGCGGGCAATCGTGCGCGTAAGCTCAATGTGCGGCAGCTGGTCCTTGCCTACCGGCACCACGTTTCCCTTGCAGAAAAGGATGTCACATGCCTGATGCACGGGATAAGTGAGCATTCCCGCGTTGATTGTCTTGACCTTGCCGTTTTCAAGCGCGCTCTGAATTTCCTCTTTGACTGTGGGATTGCGTTCCAGCTCTGCGCTTGTCACGAGCGTGAGGAAGGGAAGCATAAGCTGGTTGCACTCCGGCACGTAGCTGTGCGGATAGATGATGGTGTTTTCCCCCGGCTCTATGCCGCAGGCAAGGTAGTCAATCACCAGCTGCTTTGTGTTCTGGCTGATTTCGCTGTACGCATCGTGGTCTGTCAGCACCTGATAGTCTGCGATGAGTATCATCGTGGGGATGCCCAGCTTTGAAAGCTTCACGCGATTTTTGAGCGAGCCAAAGTAGTGCCCGATGTGCAAGCGCCCCGTGGGTCTGTCCCCCGTGAGCACGCGATATTTTTTTGGATTTTTAACGATATCTTCTTCAAGCTTCTTGCTGCGCTCCACCGCCGCCGCAAAGGTTTTGTTTGTATCTAGGTCTAAATCTGCCATTATATCCTCGTTACACTATCATAGCACATTTTCCCGCGCAGGGCAACCGTGGAGGATGCACGGATTCTTATGGCGTGTCACAAACTCAGACTCGACGTGTCATAAACTCGGACTCTCCGAGTCGCGGACCCAGACTCGTCGAGTCACAAAGTCTGACACGGGCGAGTCACGATGTCAGACTCGGCTGCTTTCTGTAGCAGCCATTCAAAAACTGTAAAGGGGGGCTTCCATTTAATTAGCAGGGCGCATTTTCTGGGCAAGCTTTTACGCAGTCAAAGCATAAAATACAGTATTGCACCTAATTCGCAATAAAGATAAATAGCTCATGGGCTTTAAGAATACTGTTATAAATAGAAATACTCCCAACGAAACAGATTTACATTTTTTAGGAGTGCTGAATAGATACGAGGTTCGTTGACAGGAGGGGGAAATGCGGGTACAATGTGACGCTATGGCAGGAAATACATTTGGAGAAGTGTTCAGGGTAACGACTTTTGGCGAGAGCCACGGCGAAGGCTTGGGCTGCGTGATAGACGGCTGTCCTGCGGGACTGGAGATAGACACCAAGTTCCTGCAAGACGAGCTGGACAGGCGCAGACCGGGAGCAGCGGGCAACGCCGCCGTCACCGCACGGAAAGAAGCGGACAAGGCGGAAATATTCAGCGGCTTGTTCGAGGGCAAGACGACAGGAACGCCTATTACCATAGTCATCCGCAACACAAACCAGCATTCAGGGGACTACAGCGCCATCAAAGACTGCTACCGCCCCGGCCATGCGGATTTCAGCTATCATGAAAAATACGGCATCCGCGATTACCGCGGCGGAGGACGCTCCAGCGGGCGGGAAACCTGTGCACGGGTGGCGGCAGGGGCAATAGCAAAACTTTTTCTCGCTGCCAAAGGGATAAGCATAACAGCATACACACTGCAGGCGGCTGGTATATCCTGCAAGACCGTCAATCCTGCGGAGAAGGAAAACAATCCCTTGCGTGCCGCTGACAGCGAAGCCGCAAAAGAGATGCAGGCACGCATAGAAGCGCTGCGGGTAAAAGGAGACTCTGCGGGAGGCATCATTGAATGCGTGGTGACAGGTGTGGCTGCGGGACTGGGAGAACCAGTCTTTGACAAACTTGACGCTGTGCTCGCACACGCCATGCTGTCTATAGGTGCCGTGAAAGGCATTGAATTCGGCAGCGGCTTTGGCACAGCAGCCCTTACAGGTAGCGAAAACAACGATGCCATGCGCATACAGGACGGGAAACCTGCATTTCTTTCAAATCATGCGGGGGGCATACTCGGCGGAATTTCCCGCGGAGACGATATTGTATTCCGCATGGCTGTCAAGCCGGTGCCAAGCATATTCAGCACACAGCAGACCATCACCACTGGCAACGAGGAAACGGAAATCAAGATAGCGGGAAGGCACGATGTCTGCCTGTGCCCGCGGGTTGTGCCCGTGGTGGAAGCGATGACCGCCATCACTTTGGCAGATATGCTGCTCAGAGACCGAGCGGCAAGGATGTAATATGGCACGGGAAGCTTTCCCTCGCCGCCGCATACTGCTTTTTCTTCTCCTGCTTGCCTTTATCTGCCTTTCGCTTTCTGCGGCATACTGCCTTTATGACGCCAAACAGGTATTACAGCCTGCGCCTCTGGATCTGCGCACTGAGGACGAAGAGCGGCATCTGCATTCCGTGCTCGACAGCCTTTATCCAGAGCGAACGAGCATTGCGCTTTCCCCCTTGCCATACAAGGCGCCAGCCGAAAACTTGAACGTGAGCGCGGGCAGTGCCATCCTCATAGACTGTGTGACAGGAAGCATACTCTGGGAGAAAAATGCCGATACCCTTGTACCGCCTGCATCGCTCACCAAAATAGTGGAAATGTACGTCATCTTTGAAGCTGTGGAGCGCGGGGAAGTCTCGCTGGATGACGAAGTGCCCCTGCCCCCCCAGAGCTGGTCGGCAAACCTGCCCTCCGATGCTTCCCGTATGTATCTGGGCAAGGGACAGCATGTGACGCTTCGTGAGCTTCTGCTCGGGCTTGCGATTGCCAGCGGCAACGATGCTTCCATAGCGGCAGCCTATTATATATGCGGTAATATGGAAGATTTTGTTGCGCGGATGAACAGCGCGGTAAAAAAGGCGGGGCTTGAGCATACGCATTTTGTGGAATCAAGCGGCTACAGTGAGAAAAATGTCACCACGGCGCGGGAATTAGCCACCTTTGCGCGGCTCTATATCAGCAAATACCCGTGGGCGCTCAAAGACTTCCACTCTGTAGCCAAACTGCGCTATCCCATGGAGAAAAACCTGCCCGAAAACCAGCGCTCACGGGGAGACAGCCTAGCCATAGTTCAAAACAACACGAACAAACTGCTGGATAAAATCACCGGCTGCGACGGGCTTAAAACAGGATACATAGACGAAAGCGGCTACAATATCAGCGTGACTGCGGAACAGAACGGCAATCGCTTCCTTTCGGTAACGCTCCGCGGACCGGGGCATTCTACGGCGGAAGGCAACAAGCATCGCGTAGAAGACAATCTCGCGCTTTTTCACTATGCCTTTGCCAATTATGCGGATTATCATCCCCGAAGCACTGATGAAGAGCATGAATTCACTGTGGGAATTGCGGGCGCGGAAGGACGGGCTGTCCGCCTGGTTCCTGCTTACGATGAAAGCTTTACCGTTCCCTTCATTGAGGGAGACTCTCCGACGGGTGCGGCGGCATCAGTGAATGTGTCTGCCGATATTCCCGACTGCCTCTATGGCGCCGTCAGCTGTGGCTCTGTCTATGGCAGCCTGAGCTACACCCTTGGCGATACCGTGTTGCGCACCGTTCCCCTTGTGGCGGACAGGGATGTTCCCGCCTCAGAGGGGCTGGCAAAGGCAAAGGGGGCACTTGTTTTCAAAATCATCCAGTTGTACCAGAGCTATCGAGCGAGCAAATCCTGAACAGGCACTATCTCGCAGCCGCTTTCAAGCAGGGAGGAAATGACTGCATCGATGTTTTCTCCCGATTTCCCAATGGTAAATGAGATGGCAAGCCCCTCATCTATGTATGTGTAGCCGCTTCCTTTTCCCGCTGCTACTATATAGCTGTTGCTGTTGCCGTAAGGCGTATGCCAGAGCAGTGAAAGCTCCTTGCCTGTGAGGGTATAGAATTCGTCTTCGTTGCGGGCAAGGCCGCGCTGAATGAATTCCTTGTCAAGCCGGTAGTCCCTAGAGAGCAAATCTACGGTGGCAGAGAAAAGCGAAGCACAGATATGGCCGGAGGATGCAAGCAGTTTTGTTTCCTTTGGATAGCGGCGCATAAATTCCCCATTGATGAAGAAGGTTGCGCTGACATTGTGCTTTTGCAGGGCGGCAAGCACCGGGGCAAGTCCCTCCGCTGTGTCCAGCAGATCAAAGCAGAGCGCGCGCTTTTGCAGGGCGGGAGCGGCGCGGCTTGTCTCTTCGCTCAGAAGGTAGGTGTATGCTTCTTTGCCAAGGGGGCGGACAAAGATAGCGTTTGCATAATTGCTGTTTTCAGACTCTCCCAGAAAGACGCGGAAATTCTTGCTTGCCTGACGGGGACTGTCCAGCGTTCCTCTTTCATAGAGACTCCAACAATTCTGCGTTGCATCATAGATATAGACGGGGGAAGCATCTGATGTGCGGGCAAGGATTCTGCCTGCATTCCATCCTGTAGCAGAGACAGAGGAAAGAAAAAGGACAGTTGCCTTCTGTGCGGGGGAAGCCTGAGAATCCGCGAACTCAAGAAAGCGCACCGTCTGCTCCCCGCCGACGTACAGGCTCTTTGCGGCAGCCCAAGCCACCGACAGCGTTTTTTCGCCACTGAGGGATGCCACGCACTTCCAGTCATCCAGCCTGTACACAGAAAAACTTTCCGCATCGGAAAGTGCCAGATACCTGCCGTCAGGGGACAGCGCGGGGGCAACGGAGGCTTTTACTGAAAGCAAAAGCGGCACCGTACCGGACAATACGTAGACATCACTTGCTTTCTCGTTATTGCCGCTATTATATGGAAGATAATCCACCCACAGAAGCGGGGCTGAGCCATAGGGCCAGAACACGCGGCAGCCGAGTGGTATGCCAGCTACCTTGTTCAGCGGCAGCTGTATGAGGGGCTTCACAAAATCATAGGCATCTTCTTCTATAACACAGCTGGAAACGAATTTGTCTGCCGTGTTGATGACAAGCTGGGTACCCTTCTCGTTGCACCAGAAGGCATCCGTCGCGGGGTTAAAGGGGTACAGCAGCCGCCCCACGACGGAACCGTTGCCGATGAAGTAGGAATAAAGCCCGCGTATATACAGCTCATGTTCCTGAATGCGGTAGATAACGTCCCCGTCAATATAGACGATGCTTTTTGCGCGGGTCCACTGCACGCTGGCAATGCTGCCACCGCCTATCTTTCTGTATTCTTCAGGGAAACCATCATTTTTAATGATGTATTCCGGATTGGCGAAATAGACAACGCCATCTTTTTCATACAGCAGGAATTTGCTGTCAGGGGACCACTTGGCGGGAATGAGCTCCGGCGTAAAAGGCAGTTTTTCTGCAAGAACAAAATCCCTACCGCTGCGCACTTCCCGCAACACAAGCCGCCCCGACGCAGACTGCACGCGCTCTGCAAAGCACAGCCATTTGCCGTCAGGGCTTGCCGCGGCGGGGTATGGTTCTCCGCCCGCTCCCGTCCAGATGAGGGACTGCGGTTTTGTCGCCGAGGAGCTCTCATAGCACGCAGAGCCCTCATTATTGCGGATGTACAGGGTTTTGCCGCCGTTCAGGGCAAGCAACTGTGCTGGATAGCAGCTGAGGAGCTTCGGGGTACCTGCCGCCTTTGTCGCACCCAGATGGCTCAGATAGAGGCTTTGATAATCTTTGGAAACAGTGAAAAGCACATCGTCTGCGCTGTTTATGTTCAGCCCGCCGAACACAGCAGGAGCCGATGCAAAACAGAGGCCTGCGGCACACAGAGAGGCTGCCACCCATACAGCTTTCAGCAGCTGCTTCATAGCCTGCTACTTGAGGACGGACAGGGGGTTCACCAGCTTGCCGTTTTTATAGACGGTGAAATGCAGGTGGGGCCCCGTGGAATAGCCGGTACTGCCGACAAGCCCTATCACCGTTCCCTGCGATACGAACTTGCCCTTCTTGGCATATATCTTGCTCATGTGGCCATAGAGCGTCTGATAGCCATCTATATGCTTTATGATGACGTAGTTACCAAAGACATTTGACCATCCTGCCACTGCCACCGTACCGCTCATCGCAGCCTTTATCTCCGTTCCCTGAGGACATGCCATATCTATGCCCGTGTGGTAGGACGAAGTTCCCGTAAAGGGGTCTGAGCGAGGACCAAAGTTGGAAGAAAGCCGCCATGAAGCGTTGATAGGCCAGGCAAAGACTTCGCCCATAGCTTTCTGCAGGGACTTATTGTCGAGCTTTGCGCCGGGAACAAAAAGCTTGCTTCCCTCTGCTAGAACGGCAGAATCCATATCGTTCACATCGAGGAGGTCTTCCACCGTCACGCGGTACTTTACGCTTAACCCCTCAAGCGTTTCCCCTGCGGCGACAGTGTGGATAAGCCCATCCATAGAGGGAATCTGCAAGCGTTTGCCTGCGGGCAGGTAGCGCACGTTGTCAATCTGGTTTATGGCGATGAGCGTGGAAATATTGGATAACCCGAATTTCTGGCTTATGGAGCTGATGGTATCTCCCTGCTTTACGACGTATTCTTGGAAGGAAACGGGCTCTCTGAAGACAAAATCTACAGAATCCATCATGGTGCTCTTGCCGTCGCTTGTGACGAGGTTGCCCTCGTTATCGAAGAATACCTCTGTGTTCACTGCCAGATCAAACATAGCCTTGTCGATATATGTTTCCTCGGCAATACCGGAGTTATCGAAATTCACCATCGGGGCGGCGCCCTCATGATGCCTGAGCAGGCTTATGATGCCGAAAGACAGCGCCACGCAGAATGGAATAGCTATCAGAAAAACAGCGTAGTGCCTGAGGTTTTGCTCCTGAATTTTGATTTCAGCAGAAAGGTCATCAAAAAAGTCCCCAATGTCAAAGCTGTGAGAACGGGGACGAAACAGAGTCCGGGGAGCCCTTATTGCACTTGAATTTTTAACGGCAAAACTGATAACTTCCATATTAGAACTATCGACATAAATTAATTTCGATATTAGAATATAAAGCCATAGAAAACCGTGGCTATGAAAAACAGAAGTTCGAAATCTCTCCTGCTCTGTGTGGCGGCAGGCGTGCTGGCAGGAATCATCTGCAAGTTTTTTGTCATCGATATACTTCACATAAGCGGCAGTTCCATGGAACCAAGCATTGCGGACGGAAAGGCGGTCATAGTATGCAAGCTGGCTTACGGTCTGGTAAAGCCTTTCAGCGACAGCCTTTTTTTTTCTTGGGCACAGCCGAAGGAAGGCGACGTTGTCATCTACCTGCATGATAACAGGCTGGTGATCAAGAGGTGTGCCGCAGTTGCCTCTACCCCACTGGATTATTCAAGCGATAAAGGCTATACTCTCATTGTGAATGGCCATACTTACCCGCTTTCTTCAGAGCAGTACAACAGTTTTAACAATATAGCGGCAGTCCCCGAGGGCACTATTCTTGCCATTGGAGATAACTATGCGAGTTCTATCGACTCGCGGAGCTATGGATTCATCCCTGTCTACAACATTCTAGGAAAAGCCCTATGCAAATAAATGGATTTTTTAACAGGTGGCGGATTTATTTTATCGGCATATTGATTTTTTTTGCCTGTGTATACATCTACCTGAACTATGCCCAGCTGGCTTTCGGTCCGAAAAAGACACTCAGCACACGTCCGCCCGTTGTTGAACGCGGCTCCATTGTCGACAGGAACGGCAAGCCCCTGGCAGTGCAGACGAATTTCTATCACTACGGAGTGACACCGGGCATGATAAAGAACCCACAGGTCTTTGCCAGCGTGGTTGCTCCCGTGCTCAATATGGCTCCTGAGGATATTGTCACCCGCATCACCATGAACAAGGGCAGCAGCTTTATCTATCTTAAGAAGAAACTCAGCCAAGACAAGTACCACGAGCTCTCCGATGTGCTCACGGCAAACAATTACACCGCTTTTTCCCGCTTTGACAAAATCCCCGGGCGCATTTACCCCGAAAATGATCTTGCAAGCCAGCTCATAGGCTATATGGGTGACGATGGTTCTGGGCTGAGCGGCATTGAGTATTCCCAGCAGGCAGTGCTTTCCCCGCCGCTCACGCCGGAAACCAAGGAAGACGTCTACGGAGACAATGTCTATCTCACCATCGATGCCAACCTCCAGTACCGGCTTGAAAAGATAGCCAAAAAGACCATGGAAACGACTCAGGCAGAGAGCATGATGCTGATTGCGGCGAGCGCCAAGACGGGGGAAATTCTCTCGTATATCAGTCTGCCATCCTCAGACCTCAACGCCTACACATCTGCCACGCCG
>CAKZZK010000084.1 GCA_937885235.1 uncultured Treponema sp. | reverse complement strand
CAGCGCCTTGCCGCTCTTTCTGACATCGTTGCAGAGCTGTGCGCGGGGCGTGTTTATATACACAAGGGCAGGGCACTGTGGCAGTCCTTGCAGGTAAGCCGCGAGGAGGAAAAGGCCGTGGAACTCATTATTGGCGGGGCGTATCAGGGCAAGCTATCTTATGTGAAAAAGCACTTTTGCTTGCGGGAAGATGAAATCTCCGTCTGCACGAGGGACGGGGAGGCTGACCTTTCCCGCCGCTGCATTGCCCACCTTGAAAACTATGTTTATTTTTGCTTGAAGCAGGGCAGGAATTTGCAGCAGGAATTCTCCCCTAACACCATACTTGTCTGCGATGATATTTCCTGCGGCGTGGTGCCCATGGATGCTTTTGAGCGGGCGTGGCGCGAAGCAACGGGACGCTACCTGCAGCAGCTTGCCCGCTTTGCCCGTGTGACCCGCATTTTCTGCGGTCTTGCACAGCAGCTTTAGGAAGCTTATGCTGCGTTCCCTGTGCATTGCATTTTCCATGTACTCCCGCATTCCAGTGCCCCATTGCGAGTGGCGCGAAAAGGATATGCGCTATGCGCTCTGCTTTTTTCCCCTTGTGGGTGCAGTGCTTGCTGCGCTCCTCTTTGGCTGGCTGTGGCTCTGGGAGAAATACAGCAGTGTCTGGGGGGCAGGCGACTTGGTGAGGACGGTGCCCCTTTTGCTTATTCCCATAGCGGTGACAGGAGGCATCCATCTGGACGGCTTTATGGACACGAGCGATGCGCTGTCTTCCTTCCGCCCGCTGGAAAAGCGGCTTGAAATTTTGAAGGACCCCCATATCGGTGCCTTTGCGGTCATCAGCCTGCTTCTGTATTGCGCTGTGTATCTCGCTTCAGCCTCCCTCATCCGCTTTGAGAGCTGTGCGCCGTGGTGCGCGGGGTTTGTGCTTTCCCGCATTCTGAGCGCCATTGCGGTGCTTTGCTTCCCCTGTGCCAAAAAAACTGGCTCTTTGTACACCTTTGCGAAAGGGGCTGCCAGACGGCGCGTCCTTGTGCTGCTCTGTGTGGAGCTTTCTGTGTGCGTGGCGTTTATGCTCTATTGTTCGCCGCTCTGCGGACTTTGCCTTGTGCTTCTTGCCCTGATAGTTTTCTTCTATTATAGAGTGATGTCTGTGCGCAAGTTTGGCGGCATTACGGGGGACCTCGCAGGCTGGTTCCTGTGCGTCTGCGAGCTGGCGCTGACTGTGGCGCAAGGGGTGTTCTGTGCCGCAGCGCGGGGATTTTTGGAGAGCTGAATGCCGCGTTTTCACGTCATCATTGCGGTGTTCCTCGGTTTTTTGCTTGACTGCCTTGTGGGAGACCCTGAAAAACTGCCTCACCCCGTCCGCTTTATGGGAAGCGGCATTGCTTTTTTTGACAGATTGCTTCGGAAAAACGAGGAGCCGCCTTTGCTGCAGCGTCTGAAAGGCGCGCTTTTGATATGCCTCATCGTCTTTGCGACTGCGGCGAGTTCTTGGCTTTTGATTTTTGCCTTTCGCTTCCTGCATCCGCTTGCTGCTCTGGCTGTGGAAACGCTGCTGTGCGCCCAGTGCCTTGCCGCCCGAAATCTGCGCGACGAAGCGATGCGTGTGTATCATCGTCTCAAAGCGGGAAGCCTTGCGGATGCCCGCCGTGCCGTGGCGAGGATTGTCGGGCGGGACACGGACAGGCTTGATGAAGCGGGAGTGATACGCGCCGCCGTAGAAACCGTCGCCGAAAACACGACGGATGGCGTGATTGCCCCGCTGTTTTACCTTGTGCTTGGTGGTCCGGTACTCGGCATGGTTTATAAGGCGGTGAACACGATGGACTCCATGATTGCCTATAAAAATGAGCGCTACCGCTTTTTCGGCACGGCGGCGGCCCGTAGCGATGATGTTGCCAATTTTATCCCCGCGCGCCTTGCCGCTCTTGCCATGCTTGCGGCGTCTTTTTTGCTGCGTTTTGATGCGGGAAGCGCATGGCGCATATTCCGGCGGGACCGCTACAAGCACGAAAGCCCTAATGCTGCCCAGACTGAAAGCGCCTGCGCAGGCGCGCTCGGCATTCGTCTGGCGGGCGATGCCTATTATGGCGGCAAACTGGAACACAAACCCACGCTTGGAGATGCCCTCCGTCCCCCTGAGGCTCAGGACATTCCGCGCGCTACCGGCTTGATGTATGTTGCCACGGTGCTCTGCCTGCTTGCTTTTCTGCTTATCAGACTGGCTGTTGCTGTGCTATATTATAATGCATTATGATTAGCAATGATTCTCTGCATCGTGGCGTTTTCTTTGCCGTAAGCACGGGACCGGGTAAGCCAGAGCTGCTGACTGTGGAAGCGCTGGACGTATTGCTCCGCTGCCCCGTTATCGCCTATCCCCAGACCGGCGGCGGTACGCATGCCTTTGATACCGTGCGGCGGGCTATAGATGTGGGCGGGAAAATCCTCGTTCCCGTCCGCTTTCAGATGTCGCATCAATCTTTGTCCCCGTATGACAGCTATGGGGAGCTTGTGGGCACCTGCAGCTCTTATCTGGACGCGGGAAAGGATGTCGCCTTTGTTTCGGTTGGGGATGTGTCGCTCTATTCAAGCGCGGGAACGCTTTTGCAGCTGCTGAAAACGAAGGGCTACGAGGTGCGCGCTGTGGCAGGCGTGAATGCCTTTTCTGCGGCTGCCTGTGCCTGCGCCCTTGATGTGGCGGACGCGGATTCGCCCGTCAGCATCATTCCCGGCGATGCCTCGTATAAATCTGGCAAAATTGATGCCATGCTTGCCCAACCGGGGACAAAGATTTTTATGAAGATGAATAGGCATTTGAAAGAATGTGTGGAAAGCGTTGTCCGTGCGGGGCTCATAGAAAGCGCCGTGCTTGTGCAGCGCTGCTCCCTTCCCGGCGAACGGATTCTTTCAGGAAAGGCATTGCTTGCCCTTCCTGAAGAAATCCTCGCCGCGAGTTACCTGTCCGTGCTGATTGTGCGCGGTCAGGAAGGCTAAGGCTTATGTCCTGCCGTGGCAGTTTTTGTATTTCTTGCCGCTGCCACAGGGGCAGGGGTCATTGCGCCCCACCTTGGGATGGGCACGGACAATCGTCACTCCCTGCCCCTGCCTGCCGCTGCTCATGGCAGAGTTCTGTGCGCCCTGCTGGGCATTTCTGGCATTGAAGGCATTCTGCGCCTGCTGCTGGGCATTCGGTGAAGAAATCGCTGATTCTGCCTCGGCATGCTGTGCCGTCATGTGCACCTGCTGCTGGGGACGTGCGGGCATAGCGCCCATAGGCTGAATCTGGATTTTTACTTTGAATATCCTGCTTGCTACGGAATCCCGTATGTTGTCGAGCAGGGTGTCGAATGCGTTGAAGCCGTCGATTTTGTATTCGGTGAGCGGGTTCTTGCTGCCATAGGAGCGCAGGTATACCGCTTCCCGAAGCCCGTCAAGGAATTCCAGCTGGTCAAGCCATTTTTTGTCTATCATCTGGATATACTGATAGCGGATGAACATATTGAAATTAGGCTTGCCGACGAGCATTTCTTTCTGGGTGATGTCATTCTGGAGTATGGCTGTCACGCCCTCTGGGGTGAGCCTGTCGTAATCCACGATGTGGCCGAAGGTGTTCTTGATGTTGTCCACAAGAGCGCTCTTACTGTTGCTGCCCTTGCTGTGGCGCTGCTCCTCTTCAAATTCCGCAAAGATGGTCTCCACCTTTTCCTTTGCCGTCTCCATGACGCGGGCGCTGAGGTTGTCGTCTTCGAGAATTTCGTCACGCTGCTGATAGATGAAAGAGCGCTGCTGGTTCAGCACATCGTCATAGTCGAGCAGGTTCTTGCGGATTTCAAAGTTGCGCTCTTCCACTTTTTTCTGAGCTTTTTCGATGGACTTGTTGAGCCAAGGGTGATTGATGGGCTCGCCCGGCTCCATGCCGACGCGCGTCATGATTTTCTTCATCCGCTCGCCGCCGAAAAGGCGCATCAGGTCATCGTCCATGGAGATGTAGAACTTGCTGCGTCCCGGGTCGCCCTGTCGTCCAGAACGTCCGCGCAGCTGGTTGTCTATGCGGCGGGACTCGTGCCGCTCGGAGCCGATGACGTACAGACCACCAAGGCTCTTTACCTCTTCGTAGTCTTTGAGCCACTGCTCTTTTTCCTGTGCGAGCGCGGCGTCAAGCTGCTCCTGCGTGGCTTCCGTGCCCACGCGCTTGCGAGCCCGCATCTCGGGACTGCCGCCCAGTTTGATGTCCGTACCGCGGCCAGCCATGTTCGTAGCGACGGTGACGGCTCCCTTTGCACCCGCTTCGGCGATTATCATAGCTTCCCGTGCATGGTTTTTGGCGTTCAGCACCTCGTGGCGGATGCCGTGGCGCGTCAGCATGGCGGACAAATGCTCTGATTTTTCCACCGAGACCGTACCGATGAGCACTGGCTGTCCCTTTTTGTGGCATTCGTCCACTTCCTTGACGATGGCGTTCCATTTGTCGGACTCGTTCAGGTAAACCTCGTCGTCTTCGTCCTTGCGGGCGACAGGTTTGTTCGTGGGGATAGCTACGACGTCGAGGTCGTAGATTTTGCTGAATTCCACAGCTTCCGTTGCCGCCGTACCCGTCATGCCGGAAAGCTTCGTGTACATGCGGAAGTAGTTCTGGAAGGTTATCGTGGCGAGCGTGCGGTTCCTCTGGGCAATGCGGATATGCTCCTTTGCCTCGATTGCCTGATGCAGTCCGTCCCCGTAGCGGCGGCCTTCAAGGATGCGTCCTGTGAATTCGTCTACAATCTGCACCTGCCCGTCTTTCACCACGTAGTCCACATCGTTGTGGTAGAGCACGTGGGCGCGGATGGCCTGGGTAAAATAGTGCACGTATTCAAAGTTCTGCTCGTCAAAGACAGTCGTGCCCTCGGCGATGAGCTTGTGCTGGTGGAGCAGGTCGTCAATCTTGTTCATGCCCTTGTCGGTGAACGAGATGCGCTTGCTTTTTTCGTCAACCTTGTAGTCTCCCTTCAGCTTGGCGCGCTCTTCTGGTTCCATGTCCACTTCGTCGGGGTAATCGTTGGTTTTGGGGTCTTTTTCCATCTCTTCAAACTGGTCAACGTACTTGTCAACCTCGTGGAATTTGAAGGTGTCGTCTTCCCCCTGTCCAGAGATGATGAGCGGGGTACGCGCCTCGTCTATGAGGATGGAGTCTATTTCGTCTACGATGCAGAAATTGAATCCCCGCTGTACCTTGCGGCGCGGGTCAATCTGCATATTGTCGCGCAGGTAGTCAAAGCCGAATTCATTGTTCGTGCCGTAGGTAAGGTCGCAGGCATAGGCTTCGCGGCGGGCTTCGTTGTCCATGCTGTTTAAGATGCAACCGACACTTTGTCCTAAGAATTTGTAGACTCGACCCATCCATTTGCTGTCGCGTTCTGCAAGGTAGTCGTTGACTGTAACAATGTGGACACCCTTTCCGCTTAAAGAGTTTAGGTAGGCTGCGGCAACACACATAAGTGTTTTACCTTCACCGGTTTTCATTTCTGTTATTCTGCCTGAATTCAATACCAAAGAACCCATGAGCTGAACAGGGTAGGCGCGTTCTCCTAGTACACGGAAGGCTGCCTCCCTGGCAAGTGCGAATGCTTCTGGCAGAATGTCGTCTAATGTTTCTCCTTTTGCTAACCGGTCTTTGAGGATTTGTGTTTGAGCAGGAAATTCCTCATCCTTGAATGACTTTGCCCATTCTTCTTTTTCTTCTACTGCCTTTAACTGTGGCTGCAGGGCCTTTACATCGCGGTCATTCTGT
>CAKZZK010000083.1 GCA_937885235.1 uncultured Treponema sp. | reverse complement strand
CATTGGGAAGCTTTTTTTTAGCCGAGACCGCTAATACTTTTGAAACTGGCTCAAAGTTATAGGGGAAAAAGGTTTATGAGGAAGATAGCTATAATAATACAGCGATATGGTAATGAAGTTTGTGGTGGCGCAGAATTTTATGCAAAATCGTTGGCAAAACATCTGAAAGAACAGTATCATGTTACTGTTTTAACAACAACATCGTTGGATCTTACTTTTTGTAAATACTATCAGGCCGGAGAATATGAAGATGATGGCGTGAAAATCATTCGCTTTGATAATGCTAAACGAGATTTTACTATCATGGAGCGATTAAATAATGATGAGGTTGCAACGCTCAATTCTGGAAAAGAGACAAGAATAGGGGTCGATATACAATGGTCAAATGCATGGGGACCATATTGTCCAGCCCTTGTACAATATGTGGAAAAAAATCATGATGAGTTTGATGCTTTCATAGTGTTTACCTATATATATTTTACCTCAATTAGAACGATACCGTTAATTTGGGATAAAGTAATCTTTATTCCGACTGTACATGATGAAATATGGGCAAGGTTGTCTATCTTTAAAAAACTCTTTTTTCTTCCTCGATTTATAGGTTTTCTTACAGAAGGAGAAAGGCTATTTGTTCGTAATTATTATAAAAATGATATCGTTCAGGGAAAGATAATTGGTTGTGGTGTTGATTTACCTGATAGTTTTAATAATTCTACTTTTAGAGAAAAATACAAGATAAAGGATAATTATATTGTTTATATTGGAAGAATAGATAAATCTAAAAATGTTGATCAGTTAATAAACTTTTTTATAAGCTATAAGAAAAAATATAGATCAAATTTAAAATTAGTGCTTGTTGGTGATGGACAAGTTATCTGTGAGCAATCTGATGATATTATTTTTACTGGATTTATAACTGAGCAAGAGAAATTTGATTGTATTTCTGGTGCATTGTTGTCTGTTGCTCCGTCAGAATTTGAAAGCCTGTGCATAGCTGTTTTGGAAAGTTTGGCCTGTTGTATTCCTATTTTAGTAAATGGAAAATGCGAAATTCTTTCTGATCACTGTAAAAAAGGAGAATGTGGCAAGATTTATACCTCAGAGGATGATTTTGTAGAGAAATTAAATGAGATTATTTCCGCAGATTCAATGAGGCAAAAAATGGGAAAAAATGCTCTTGAGTATATAAATAAAAATTATACTTGGGACATCACCGTAGGAAAAATCAATCAGATGGTTGATACTATAGTGAAATTGCCTATAAATAAAGATGATAAAAAAGCTGATACAGAATTCTTTTTGTTACGTGATGTTTTTACAGATAGTCAATTTTTAAATGATGTAATATATGCAAATAAAAGTACAGTTATTCAACCCATATTTAATGATTCTAATGCCATTACGGTTTGCTTTACTTCGAGTGATTATTTTGTTCCCATGTGCGGAGTTGCTGTTGTCTCATTGATTACGAATACTTCTAAATATCGAAAATATGACATATTAATCTTTACTAGCGGAATGTCGGATAGAAATAAAAAACTTATTGGAAGTTTGGCGACAGGGAATTGCTCAATACGCTTTGTTGAATTTGAAGAAGGGATTTTTTCAAAAGAAATAGCAACACACGATTCTTATAATATATATACTTATTATCGATTGATGATACCTCAATTATGTCAATCATATAAAAAAGTATTATATCTTGATTCGGATATGGTTATCAACAGGGATGTGGCTGATATTTTCGATGTTAATATAGATGGTTTTTATGCAGCAGCAGTACTTGATTTGACAATATTGACGTGGCAGGTAATGAAAGAAAGACATCCGTTGTATTCCTATTTAGAGTCATTGGGATTGACGGAGCCAGGTACATATATGCAGGGCGGTGTAGCCTTATATAATATAAGGATGATAAATGAAAATTATGCAATAAATGATTTGATTAAAATGGCAAATGCAAGACATTACCAGAACTGTGATCAAGAATTACTCAATATATGTTTTAGGGGTAAAATTAAATTTTTAAGACAGAATTGGAATGTAGTTGTTATGCATCCCGCCTATGTTGATTTATATGATTTTTGGATGCCGAAGAAGTATTATGATGCCTATGTGACAGCACGAAAAGAGCCATATATAATACATTATAGTTTTCAACAAATCCCGTCTTATCAGATTGATGTAGATATGTATGAATATTTTTGGAAGTATGCAAGGGGAACTGTATTTTATGAAAGTCTTTTGGTAATGTTATTGACAAAAGTAACTCAATCTATCATGCGTCAAGAATATGTGGGCTGTATGACAGAAAAAAATATTGTTCAAAAAACAATTCCTCTTTATAAAAAGATAATTGATAAAGCATTTCCTAAGAATTCTAAACGAAGAAGACTTGTGAAGAATATTAAAAATAAAGTATTTAGGAGAAAGTAAAGGTTAAAATGAAATGTGTAATTTTAGCAGGCGGATTGGGAACGCGAATAAGTGAGGAGAGCCAGTTTAGACCGAAGCCGATGATTGAAATAGGTGGAATGCCTGTTTTATGGCATATAATGAAGAATTATTCCGTATACGGTATAAATGAATTTATTGTCTGTGCAGGATATAAACAGCATATTATAAAAGAATGGTTTGCAAATTACTTTTTGTATCAGTCTGATGTTACATTTGATTATGCTGATGGAAAAAATAAGATAATTATAAATAATAAAAATATCGAATCTTGGAAGATTAGTGTTGTTGATACAGGGCTTTATACCGAGACAGGAGGGCGGATAAAACGTGTGAGGGAATACATTGGTGATGAAACATTTATGCTGACATACGGTGATGCGGTCGGAGATATAGATATTAATGCTTTGTTGAAATTTCATAAGATTCATGGGAAAACAGGAACTGTGACCATGTATAATTATGGACAGGCGAAGGGGGTTGTTGAGGTTGATTCTTCTGGAGTATTAAAATCTTTCAGGGAGAAATCAAATTATGATGGTGATTTAATCAATATTGGCTATATGGTTTTTGAGCCAAAACTTTTTGACTATATTGAAGGTGATGCGACTGTATTTGAAAAAGAGCCGATTGTAAATTTAGTAAGGGAAAAAGAGATTGTTGGTTATACTCATAAGGGGTTCTGGCAGTGTATGGATACGCTAAAAGAAAAGCAAAAACTTGAAATGCTTTGGAATTCTGGTGAAGCACCATGGAAACTGTGGAAGAACTAAGGAAAATATATGGCATTCAATAACATCTACAAGGGTAAAAAGGTATTGATAACGGGCAACACGGGGTTCAAGGGGAGCTGGCTTTCCGCATGGCTTCTCGGCCTTGGTGCCGACGTGTACGGCTACTCGCTTTCCGTGCCCACCAGCCCGTCCATGTACGAGACGACCGGACTTGGCAGAAAAGTAAGGCAGCATTTCGGTGACATCAGGAATAGGGATGAATTTAATTCCTTCGTGCAGGAGGTGAGACCTGACTTCCTCATCCATCTCGCGGCGCAGGCACTCGTCCTTACCTCCTACAAGGAGCCGTTCGGCACGATAAGTACGAACGTTGTCGGGACGGCCGTCGTGTGCGAGGCGGTAAGGAACATCACCTGGGACTGCACCTGCATCCTCATAACGAGCGACAAGGCATACGACAACGTGGAATGGATATGGGGGTACCGGGAAACGGACAGGCTCGGCGGAAAGGATGTTTATTCCGGCTCAAAAGGGGCTGCCGAGCTTGTCATAAAAGCATATTGGTATTCCTTTATAAAGGATATGAAGAACATAAAGCTCGGCATCGCCCGTGCGGGAAATGTGATTGGTGGCGGAGATTGGGCGGCGGACAGGATAATTGTTGACTGCGTGAAATCATTTTCCGAGGGGCGGACGGTCGAAATCAGGAGCCCGAGGGCGACTCGCCCGTGGCAGCACGTGCTGGAGCCGCTTTCCGGCTACCTCACCCTTGCGTGGCATCTTGCGGAGGGCAGGAGCGGGAACGGCGAGGCGTACAACTTCGGGCCCCGCGCGGAGCAGACTAAGACCGTGTTCGAGCTTGTGCAGGATCTAGCACAGATGTGGGGGCTTGACAGGGAGAATGCCGCGAAACTGACAGGCGACGTGCCGTTCCACGAGGCGACGCTCCTCAAGCTCAACTGCGACAAGGCACTGGCGTACCTGCACTGGCATTCCACGCTGCATTATGAGGAATGTGTGAGGTTCATCGCCGACTGGTACAAGGCGTTTTATATTGAAAAGGACAGCGACCTGTACGCGCTCACCATGAGGCAGATTGCCGAATATGTGGAAAAAGCACAAAAGCAAGAGTTGGAGTGGGCTTTATGATTGAAGGTATGACACTGCACCCGCTCAGGCATATATCTGTACCGAAAGGGGATGTCTTTCATGCGCTCAAAAGCACAGACGATGGCTTTACGGGATTCGGCGAGGCATATTTTACGCAGATTGAAAGCGGGGTGGCAAAAGGATGGAAACGCCATAAGCGTATGACGCTGAACCTTGTGGTCGTATACGGCAGGGTGACGTTCGTCGTATATGACGACAGGGACGGGAGCAGTACGAAGGGGAGGTTCGAGTCGGTGACGCTCTCCCCGTCCGGCAACTACCAGCGGCTTACGGTTGCACCGGGGCTGTGGATGGCGTTCTACGGCGCGGATGAGGGGGTGTCGATGCTCATGGACATCATACCCGAACCGCATGACGATGCCGAGGGCGACAGGAAGCCGCTTGAAGCGATTCCTTATGGATTTGGAAAATGAGGATATTGATTACAGGCGGCACGGGATTTGTCGGAAAGACGCTGGTACCCTTCCTTTACGGGCACGGGCATACAGACTTGTGCCTCGTGATACGGAACCGCGAGAAAGCAGTGCGCCTTTTCGGGGAAATTCCGCTTACATATATAGACTGCATGGCTGAAGGATGGACTTCCGAGGTTATTTCCTATAATCCTGACGCGGTGGTACACCTCGCGACGCTGTTTACTGGAAAAAATGATGCGGATACGGCACGGGCAGTCGTGGATAGCAATATTCTTTTTACGACGCTTTTGCTGGAAGCCCTTTCCTACACCTGCTGCCGATATTTTATAAATGCGGGGACTTTCACGGAGTTCCTGTACGGCAACGAGCAGTATTTTGCCAACAACCTATATTCGGCATCAAAGACTGCCGTCCGCCCGATTATCCGTTATTACCAGACTCTGGGCGGATGGAACTGGTTCAACATTGTGATTTACAGTCCCTATGGAAGGAAGAACGAACAGAAGAAGGTTATAGATTTCCTTGCCGGTGCGCTTGGCTCTCCGGTTCCTGTGAAGTTCAGCGGGGGAGGGCAGCTGCTTGATTTTATCCATGTGGATGATATGGCGGATTTCTTCTGCACCCTGCTTGAAAAGGCGAAAACGCTGCGGGAGCCGTATTACCAGTTTCATCTGGGAACAGGCACAGGGCATACGCTGCGCGAAGTAGGGCGCATTATGGAGGAACTGAGCGGGAAGAAATTGAATGCCGACTGGGGAGGATACCCGTACCGCCCGCTTGACACGATGTATGCGGTTGCGCCGATTGCGAAGAATCTGGAAGTCCTGAACTGGTGTAGCAGGATTTCAATTGAGGAGGGAATCTGGATTTACCTTGGGGACAGAGGAATATGTTGAATACTGGACTAAAAAAATATATTGATTTACGTAGTTTATTATTTTCTTTTGCTTTTATTATTGCTTTTATTCTACCATTAAGATTATATTTATTCTGTGATTCAAGTTATTCAATTGATATAGATAAAACATCATCTGAACTGATAAGTGTTAAAAATAATATTATAAGTCAAAACCAATTTTACAAAGGCAGTATTAAAAATTTTGGAGTTTATTTAGTGACTGATATAAAAGATATTTCTGAAAATACGGAATTTTATATACACTTTACACAGAACTCCAATACAGTTTCATGTGTGCTACCTGTGTCAAAAATAAAATCAAATTCAATAAATTATGTTGTGCCCCCTCTAAAGGGATTTTATACGGGAAGTTTTTCTGTAAGTTTTGACTTAAGAAATGGACTTAAAAATGATGTATTTGTCGCAAAAAGTATGGATGAAAAAAGTGGACTCGAAGGATGTATAATTAATAATGTTCCACATAAAGAACCTATTGTTATTCAATATAGTTATTTTAACTTAACTTCCTCAGATTGTATTGGAGCCATATTGTTTGTTTTGTTATGTATAATTGCTTTTATAATACCCCATTTCATTAATAATGAATTAATAAGTAATACATATCTTGCTGTTATTACTATTATTATAATTACTTTTATAATTTGTATACGACAACCTGTTGCCTCTTATTTTGGAGAACCTCGATCTGAGGCTGCCTATGATTTTTGGCAGAAAGCTCATGATAATGGGTTTTGGAAAAGTCTGTTTTTACTGGAGAATAACTTATATTATCTTTCTTTTCTTCAAAGGATTGTTGCATGGAGTGCAGATATTCTATCACCATCTTCGAAATACGTTTTTGTTATTATGCAACTATTTCAAACCTTTTTTATTGCAATTTCCTGTACTTTGGTATATTCAAATAAATTATTTGTGAAACTTGATAGAATTAGTAAATTTTTTATTTCAATATCTTTAGGAACATTGCTAGTTCCCTTGTCTATGTATTTTTTTCATTTTTTAGGTTATTGGGGTATCCTTTTTATTTTGCTAATTTCGCTGTTTGATTTAAAAAAAATTTCTAATTTATCGTTTATAGGAATTTGTTTTCTTTCATTAATAATATGCTTATCAAAAATGATTTATGTTGTTTTGATACCTTTTTGTTTCGCTTATTTTCTGTGTTTTAATAAAAAATTAGCGAAAAAACAAATAATATTTTTAGGAATTATATTGTTGGGATGTATTATACAGGTGGCATATACTTTTATCCATACGCCAGTATTTTCCTTTCCTAAAGGAGCTCTCGGAACGATTGCACATCCAAGTGTATTACATTTATTGAATGGTTTATTTTATTATGCGGTACAAGGAATAAATACTTTTCTTTTTAATAGAGTTCATAAGCATGCTTTCCTTTTTAATACGGTTGAATTTATTTTACTTCTTTTTATCATTTCTTATGTTTGTTATTCTATTATTAGAAAACAGAATATATATATGAAAATGATTTTTGCATTGGGAATGTGCTATTTCTCGATTTTTGGTTTTCTTATGATTGCATCTGGTGGTGGCATAAATATGCTCTCATCCATAAATTGGAAAACAAATATATTATTAGTACACCCTCATTTTATGTTTGTGAAAATTATATTATTGTTAATAGCGGTGCTTTCTTCGTGTGTATTAATTAAGTATACACGATTAAAATATTTTATTTTTGGTATCATTTTATGGGAATCGATTATTGCTTATCCGCAAAATACAAATTTTTATACATCATCTAGTAGAGTATCTATTTTTCCAACAGAGTGGAGAAAAGTTTATCAGATTGTTAGAGATGATTTTTATTACCTCCCAATTAATGTTGAATATCAGTTTGCTGGAATTTCACTTACAAAAAATGCTAGTCCTTTTTTATATGGATTAAAATTAGATGGGCAATGGGGGAGACTACAAACAGGTGAATGTTTTAATACTGAATATAAGTTTAGTAGTATTACAATTCCACAGCTTCATGACAAAGAATGTATTTCTGTTTCTGTGAGGAAAGCTAATGCATATCTTAATTCCATTTATTCGATTAAGTGCTTTGATAAGAACAAAAAAATTATTTATGAGGGTGTGCAGGCAAATTCTTTTAATAGGCATTGGATAGATTTTTTATTTAGGAATAATATTTCTGAAATTGATACTATAGAATTCTATGATAATAATACTGGTAATCCAGCTTATGTATGTGGTGAACTTAATATTGGTATAAGTTCTATAACTTATAGGAAATTAGCTGTAGAAGAAATCAATCAGTTAAACGATATACTAAAATCGAATAAAATGAGGGATGATATAACATTTTCTCTTGAATTTTGTAATAATCAGCTAGTGTTAGGAACAAATACTTTAATTATTGAAAATAAAGAAAGAGAAATGACATTGAAAGGTTGGGTTGGGGGGTGGTATACAGGAGAGCGTATAAAGAAGTGTATAATTAAATATGGTAATTCATATTATTCTATAAATCACAGAATTAATCGTCCTGACGTTGTACAGGCGACTGGTTTCCCAGAATTATTGCAGGTAGGTTTTTCTAGTACTTTGCCGGTTCAAAATAATGAAAAATTCATATCATTTATTTTAATTGCTGAGAATAATAGTTTTCAAATCGTGGATTACCTTGTAGAGTATTTGTAATCAGCGTCAATCACTTTACCGTCATTCTGAACATGTATACGCATTTATCTTTTTATTTTACAAGGAGATTTTGAAAATAAGTTCGGAATGGTTAATTGGCAACAAAATTTCGCATTTTGCTGTAATAGCCTCTTTTTTTGACTGTCGTAGTAATTTTCTTGGGATAATAACAATATTACTCCGGCAATTAAAACTCGTTAAAATTAGTCGCCAGACGGAATGTGTCAATATAGTTGTCGCCCATAGGAGGGGCAACTATGAAATATACA
>CAKZZK010000082.1 GCA_937885235.1 uncultured Treponema sp. | reverse complement strand
ATATCGTATGCCTGCCTGCATACGCCTCCATGATGAGGTTCATCGCCTCATTGATTGCCGCAACATCAAGCCGCGAAAGCGTATCCCTCTCAAGCGCAATGTAGTCCTTTATTGCCTGCGTGTAGTCAGTGTGTTCCATCCGGCTATTTTCCTTCAATGATTTTATTTACGATTTCAAGCAAGTCCTTTCCCGTTATGTCAGGCACAGCCTGATACTTTCCGTCCCTTCCCGCCTCGCCGGTGAGCACGAGCGCCGTATGCAGTCCGCCGTTCTTCCCCGTCTGTATGTCGAGCGTGGTGTCGCCTATTATCCAGGACTGCGGCAGGTCTATGTTGTACCGTGCCGCAGCCTCTTCCAGCATCCCCGCTGCGGGCTTCCTGCACGAGCACGTAATCTTATATGCGGGGGCCTCCCCGGGATACCCTTTGTCGGGATGGTGGGGACAGAAAAAGATGCCGTCAAGATATGCACCTTCCTTTCCGAGCAGCGTCTCCATTTTTCTGTGGATTTCCTCCACATCTTCAACGGAGCACAGCCCCCTTGCTACGACGGGCTGGTTCGTCACCACGACGCACAGCCAGCCGGAAGCATTGATTTTCTTTACCGCCTCTGCAGCGGAAGGCTCCAGTTCAAAATCAGCTATACGAGAAAGCAGCCCCCTGTAGACGTTCACCGTGCCGTCGCGGTCAAGGAAGATGCACCGCTGCCTGTTCCTGAGGCAGCGCCTTTCCATAAGCCCGCTCCGGATGTCCTCCGAAACCTGGGCGATGCGCTCCACAGTCCCCGCGTCCTTTATGTACTCGGGGCTCCGGTAGCCGAACACCCGCCTCCCTGCCGCAATCATCTTCGCGAGGACATCCTGCTCAAGGTCAGTCTTTACCGGAGACGGCACCTCGCCGCAGACAGACGGCTCCAGTACGTACAGCCCCGCGTTCACGCAGTTCCGGTACCAGTAGCCGCGGACATTGTGCTTTGAATCCAGCTTCGTAATCCTGCCGTCCGCATCCATCTCAATCAAATCTGAATCAAACGGATGCGAGTTCGGATGCACGAAGAGCGTCGCCTCCGCCGCGTTCTGCCGGTGGAACGCCATCATGCGCCCAAGGTCTATGTCAAAGAGCACGTCGCCGAAGACGAGGAGGAAGCTCCCGCCGTGTATTTTCTCCTTGAGGAAGAAGAAGGCTCCCGCCGTCCCGAGGGGTTCTGTTTCTTCTATATAATCCGCATGGATGCCGGAGCGCGTACCGTCCCCGAAATGTTCCTTTATCCTGTACCCCAGATGCCCCGTGATGAAGCAGATGTCGGTGACGCCGTTCTTTTTAAGCGCCTCAACCTGCCATTCAAGGAGCGGCTTCCCGAGGACGGGCACCATCGGCTTGGGTACTTCGTCTTTCGTCAGCGCGGCAAGG
>CAKZZK010000081.1 GCA_937885235.1 uncultured Treponema sp. | reverse complement strand
ATATACGACAAAGTCGCTTTCGAATTCTTGCGACAAATTCCCTTACGAATAATATGAACGCACAAAATGCGTAAATTATCCTTGTGAATATACAAAAAGTGTTTTATAATAGTAGAGCAGATGAGGTGCATTTGGCATGGATAATAAAATATTGTTTGTAAGCAGTGAATTAAACTTCTTGGTGAAGACCTTGATGAAAAACATATCAGAAGCGGGCTTTGACATCCGCACCGTACAGCCGGATATTGTGGAAATCCAGCTGATCAGCGATATGCCGGATATTTTCATTGTTTATCTGGAAGGAGATGTAAACAGCTTCGATGGAACGCTCAAGTATCTCAAGAACCTTTTGACCGAAGACAATACGGACCGCGTGCTCTATCTTATCGGGACGGATGCCGAGCTTACTGTTGCCCATGAAGTGCTTCCCCAGTCTCTGATTTCCGCAGAGTTCAAGCGTCCCGTCAACATCAAGGACATTCTGAACAAGCTGCGGAACTTGCAGATGCACAGCGGGCCGAACGCACGGCGCAAGCAGATTTTGCTTGTCGATGACGATGCCGTCATGCTGCGGACGCTTAACAACTGGCTTTCAGAGAAATACGACGTGTTCATGGTGAGCTCCGGGCTGAACGCTATCTCCTTTCTTTCCCAGAAGACGGTGGATTTGATACTGCTTGACTATGAGATGCCTGTCGCTTCCGGCTTGCAGGTCTTTGAGATGCTCAAAAGCGAGCCCAAGACCTGCCACATCCCCATCATCTTCCTCACTTCCAAGGATGACAAGGACACGGTGCTGAAAGTGCTGTCCGTGCTGCCTGAAAAGTATCTGCTGAAAAACCAAGAGGCAGAAAGCCTTGTAAAGAGCGTCGATGACTTTTTCAAGGGAAAATGAAAAGGGAGCGTGACAAGCTGTGATTCAGAAAACCCGAGTTGTCCAGAGCGAGGATGAGTTTTTTGATTTCCTTTGGTACGTGAAAGGGGACGAAGCTTATCAGACCGCAAAGGGCAAGTTGCTTGTCATCTATGAATCCTGGCCTGATGCCGGATATATTCGTTCTCTGCTGGCTATCGTCAAGCGTGAAATGCCCGATGTCGTTGTGGCAGGTATGACCGTCGGCGGCGGTGGAAGCATTTCGTACAGCGATGCCGAAGGAACGACGTGCTGTTTCAACTTTTTCAAGGAAGAATGCTTCTCCGTCCACATGTATAACTGCCGCCTGAAGAGCCCGTTTTCGGTAGGCGATGAAGTGGGCGAGGAGCTGCTGCGGACGAAGGATGCCCGCGGCGTGATGATTTTCTCCGCAGGTTTTTCCCTGAATGTTTCAGATTTCTTTACCTCTGTGGGAAGCTATGACGTGGCAGTGCCTTTTTTTGGTGCCTTGGCAGGGGTGAGGGGTTCTTCTACGCCGACGGAGCTGCCCTGCGTCTTTAGCGAAGATATTTTCACTTACGGCATTTTGATTGTCATCTTCCATGGCAGCGATTTATTTATCAAGGTTGGCTATAATTTCGGCTGGAAGCCCTTTGGCAAAAAGATGACCATCACGAAGGCGAGGAACTCATGGGTCTATACCATAGATGGCGGTCCCGCCGTTGACATATACAAAAAGTATTTGGGTGTTTTGCCCAATAAGTATTTTGTCCAGAACAGCGCGGACTTTCCCCTCGTTGTTGACAGGAAGGGCGTGCCCGTGGGAAGAATAGGCGTGGCGGGCATAGACCGCGACAAGCTTGAATTCTTTGGCGACGTCCACGAGGGTGAAACGGTGCAGTTCAGCTACGGCAATCTGCACGACATACTGATGGAAACCCTGAACGACAGCATTTCGCTGAGCATGTTTGAAACGCAGGGCATATTCATCTTTGCCTGTCTCAACCGCAACACATTTTTGAAAGAGGACGCTGACAAGGAGCTTTCCTGCTATGAGAGTATCGTGCCAAACCTGTGCTCCTTTTTTGGCGGCGTGGGCGAGCTCTATCTTGACGAAAAGGGCGGCGGCGGCGTGCTCAACAATGCGCTCGTTTCGGTGGGCTTCCGCGAAGGGGAGCTGCACCACAAAGAGCTGATGATGTCCATTGCGAGCCAGCGCAGGTTTGAAGAAGAGGATGAGAGCTGGAATACGGAGAACATGGTCATTCCGCTTTCGCGCCGCCTTGTCACTTTTCTTGAGGCGACGACTGCGGAGCTTGAGCAGATGGCAAATATGGCAAATGCCGCCAACAAGGCAAAGAGCGAGTTCCTTTCCAACATGTCGCATGAAATCCGCACCCCTATAAACGCGGTGCTCGGTCTCGACGAGATGATACTGCGGGAAACGACGGACGGCGCCATCCGCGAATACGCAAGCAATATACAGAGCTCCGGCAAGGCGCTGCTTGCGCTCATCAACAACGTGCTTGATTTCTCCAAAATCGAAGCGGGCAAGATGGAGATGATAGAAGCTGACTACGATTTGGCTTCTTCCATCAATGACCTGATGAATATGATTTTGCCCCGCGTCCACAAGAAGAACCTTGAATTTGTGGTAAACATAGACAATTCCATTCCCTGCAAGCTCTATGGTGATGAAAACAAGATAAAGCAGTGCATCCTCAACGTGCTGACCAATGCGGTCAAGTACACGAACGAGGGCTTTGTCATCTTCAACATAGGCTGGGAAAAGCTTGACGATGAGCACATCATGATGAAGGTGAGTGTCTCCGATACGGGAATAGGCATCAAGCCTGAGGACGTGGAACGCCTGTTCCAGCCCTTTGAGCGCATGGAGGAGATGCGGAACCGCAGCATAGAGGGTTCCGGTCTTGGGCTCAACATCGTAGGCAAGCTGCTCCACATGATGGACTCAAAGCTTGAAGTGCAGAGTGAATACGGTAAGGGAAGCACTTTCTTCTTCAACCTCATGCAGCGGGTGGTGGACTGGGCGCCGATGGGTGACTTTAACGAGCGCTACCGCAAGAATGTTGCCCAGCGGGAGTATCAGGAGACATTCCAGGCTCCGGAGGCAAAAATCCTCGTCGTCGATGACATCACGGTGAACCTTACGGTTGTGAAGGGGCTTTTGAAAGCCACCCGCATTCAGATTGACACGGCAAAGAGCGGGGCTGAAGCCATTGAGATGGCCTGTGCCACGCGCTATGACGTGCTCTTCATCGACCACCAGATGCCGGAGATGGACGGCATGGAGACGCTGGAACGGCTGCACCACGAGCAGAACTGTGCCAGCGAGTTCGCGCCTACGATAGCCCTCACCGCCAATGCCATTGCGGGGGCTAAGGAAAAGTATCTGGAAGCGGGCTTTACGGACTACCTGAGCAAGCCTGTCGCGGGAGAGGCTTTGGAAGCCATGCTGGTGAAATACCTGCCTCCCGCCCTCGTCCTGCACCAAGGGGATACTGGTTTTGTGGAGCAGAACGCCCCCGAAGTGGTCGCCTCGCCGAGCCATGACATCGGCGCGTATTTTTCAAAGCGCTTCCACATCGACATCGATGCCGCTATCAAATACTGCGGCGGCATGGAGAATTTCATCGCCGTTGCCGGTGACTTTTACGACCTCATGGATTCCCAAATTGAAAAAATCGAAAGGCTGTCTAAGGAAGAGGATATCCATGAATACGTGGTGCAGGTGCATGCGCTCAAGAATTCCGCCCGCCTCATCGGTGCCATCAGCCTCTCAGAGCAGGCGCTTCATCTGGAAAAAAGCGGCGATGCCAACAACCGCGCTGAGATAGACGAAAAGACGCCAAAATTGCTGGCTGACTACCGTGCTTACAAAGAACCTCTTGCCGCCCTCTTGGGCAAGCCGCTTGCCCCCGTTTCTCCGCAGGAAGATGACCGCCCCGAGATTTCCCAGTCTGAGCTTGACGATGCTGTTGCCACCATCAAGGAATTTGTGCAGGGCTATGACTATGCCAACGCGGATGCTGTCATGCAGATGCTTGACGGCTACCGGCTGCCTGAAAGTTTCATAGCGACATACAAGCAGATAAAGGAGGGCATCACCAAAGTTGACCATGATTCGCTCATGGAACTGCTGAAATAAGCCGTAAAATAGATAAGGGTTAGAGATGGGAAAATGCACGGACAGTCTTTTATTCAGATTTGGTTTAATTTTTATGGTCTTTACATTTGCAATGCTCATCATGAGCGGTATTGCAACGTATGCCTGCCAGAACAAAGCGTACAAGCTTGAACGGGAAAAAAGCATTCAGGAAGTCGCCACATACCTTGAGAACATACTGCTGAGGGATGGCGAGGATTTTGTATGGTATCTCGATTACTTCCTCGCGCATTCCGACACGCTCCTCATTCCGATGGATTTTGGACAGCCAGAAATTGAGGCTTCACGCAATCATTACGAAAAGCTCTTTGCGCAAAAGTACCCTGGAAAGGTGCTTGGCTCAGACATAAGCTTTGAAGAGCTTTCCGATGACGTGAAAGAAGCCTACACGGTCTACAAGCACGAGTATTATCTGGACAAATTTGAGCAGGCAAGGGAAAGCTTTCACTTGATTTATACGTACTTCCTTGTTCCTCAGCCCGAGGAGCAGGTCACTTATGCGCTTGACGCTTTGCGGGAGGCGCGGGAGGAAGAAGTCGATGGCAAGAAGTACATTGAGCTTGCCATTACGGTGGAAAATCCCGTCGAAGAGCACCCGAAGGAATGGGAGGCGTGGAACACAGGCAAACGTCCTAAAGGCTATGATACTTTTGATAACGAATACGGAAAAACATACGCGTTTTATACGCCCGTTATCATACATGGGCGCAAGCTGGGCATCATCGGCGTAGAGGTAGCGATTGCCTTGGTAAACCAAACAATCCTGCGCAATACAATCCGGCAGATGTGCGGCATAGGCGGCATTCTCATTCTTTGCGTGGCGGTGCTGCTGTTCTTCATTTACAAGCACTACATTGCAAAGCTGGAGCACTTGCAGAGGAATATCGGGGACTACACACAGAGGAAGGACGCTCCCATTGCGACCGAAATAGAGCGCGATGCAACGGGAGAAGACGAGATTTCTGCCCTTGCAAAGCAGTTCTCCTTTATGGTACTGGAGCTTGAAAACTATATGAAGTCGCTTGTCGAAACCACGAAGGAGCTTCGTGACTCACGGCAGCATGCAGCGATAATGAGCGACCTTGCGACGAAGGACGCGCTTACGGGAATACGTAACAAGACCTCCTATGATAAGGACGTTGCCCGCCTTGAATGGGAGATTGCGGACGGTCGCGCGGAGTTCGGCATAGCGATGGTTGACCTCAATTTCCTTAAACGCATCAACGACACTTACGGCCACGAGCAGGGGAACTTTGCAATCAAGAAGCTGTGCTATATCGTGTGCCACATTTTCGAGCACTCTCCTGTCTTCCGCATCGGCGGCGATGAGTTTGTCATCATCCTTGAAAATGATGACTACAGGGAGGTAGACACCCTCATTGAGACTTTCAATGCCCGCCTTGATGAAATTTCCAAAGAGGATGGATTGGAGGTGTGGGAGCGAGTTTCTGCTTCCATAGGCTATGCAAAGTACGATGCCAGTGTCGATGCAAGCGTGGCGAATGTCTTTAAGCGGGCTGACAAGGCTATGTATGCCCGAAAGAAAGAGATGAAGGCAGTAAGGGAAAACTGAAACATGCTCAGTCTTTTCTTCTCGATTCCGATACATAATATATAGAATATTTTATGGAAGAAACTCGATGAAGATGGCATATATATTTTTGACAGGCCTTTTATTCTTCCTTGCACCGCTTTCGGCGCAGGGCTTGCCGCCGTTTACAGACTTGGAACCGATAGAGCACGCAGAGCTTCCTCCCGTCGCCGCGGCAAGCGATGACAGGCAGGAACAGCAGGCGGTGCTCAGTGTAGCCGCAGGCTCTCTTCCGCCGGAAGGCAATGCCGGAACGCTTGCTGCAGCGGACACGGTAAACGAAAGCGCACCAGACGGCAGTGCCGAGGAAGCTCCCGCTATAGCGAGTGCTGTAGACGAAAGTGAGTCAGAAGAAGCCATTGCCACAACAGACGAAGCGGAAACTCCTCCCGTGCCGAATGAAACTGAAGCCGCACCTGTGCTTGCGGAAGCTGGCGGGACTAACGAAAGCGAAACCCATCCTGAGCTTGTCTCTGATTCAGATGAAGCGGGAGAAGCCGATGCCGCAGAGCTTGCTGACGCCCCAGAGCCAGAGGAACCGGAAGCTGAAATCCCGCAAAAGCCCGAATACCGTGAGCTTGAAATCGCGGGGGCTGACCATGAGCTTACAGTAAAATACCGAGAACTGTACATGGCGCCGCGCTACCAGAAAATCATCATACAGGCGCTTGAACGCTCTGTTCCCTACCGCCCCTACATCAGGGAAAAGCTCAAAGAAAATGGCTTGCCGCTCCTCTTGCAGTACCTGCCCATTGTTGAGTCCCACTACACGGTAGGGGCTGTTTCGTATGCGGGTGCCACGGGAATATGGCAGTTCATGACAAACTCCATGGCACCCCTGCTTTCCCGCAACACTTGGTACGATGAAAGGCGTGACCCGTGGAAGAGCACGGATGCCGCAATCCTAAAGCTTTCTGCCAATTACACGCAGTTTAAAGACTGGGCAGTGGCTATTGCCGCCTACAACTGCGGCGCAGGGGCAATGGCGCGGGTGCTCAGGCAGAATCAGGGGAAGGACTTCTGGTATCTTGCCGAGCACGAGCTGCTTAAAAGCCAGTCCGTGCAGTATGTGCCAAAGCTGCTTGCCATCGCCGACCTTATCGAAAACGCCGAATACTACGGACTGACGGAACTGGCAGAGGCGGACAGGCTCATCGAGGAAGTGGAGCCGGAGCAATTCGCCTATCTTTCCACCACGGGCATGTACAGCTTCCGCCAGATAGCGGAGCTTTCGGGCATAGAGGAAGCCGTGCTCAGGCTGCTTAACCCCGCGCTCCTCCGTGGCTGTACTCCGGCGCGCATTGAATACCGGCTGAGGCTCCCTGCGGGCAGCGAACCGGAAGAGCTTTTGCAGAAACTCAAAGCATCAGGCACCCCCTCCGATGCCATCGTGTACACGGTGAGCAAGGGAGACACGCTCTGGGGCATAAGCCGCAAATACAAGCTTACCGTGGCAGACCTCTGCCTTGTGAACGACATCAAGGAAAACAATATCCTCCGCATCAACCAGAAGCTGATTATCCCTGTTTTTGATTAAGGATGTAACCTGGAGGCTGCTTTTAGCGTTTTGTTTTATGGATGAGTTCCGATAATAAAATATGACGAGGATATTTGCATGAAGAAGAAACATCTTTCCGCACTGTGCTCACTGCTGCTTATAGCAAAAGCCGTTCTGCCTGCACAGGATATGATATATTATTCTTTTTCCGAAGAGGAGGCCGCACAGCGGATGGCGGCACGGGGGGCGAACATCGCGGAAGAAGATTCCACCATGGCGGCACGGAGCCGCATTGACTGGAGCAAGCAGGTCTTCACGTCCAATGTTTCCCTCGACATCGTAAAGGCGGGCATTCCCATGCCGAGCGGCAAAACCTCTGCCGTCAACAAGATACAGATGGAGCTGCCGACACTGGTAAAAGACCCTCTGCTTTCGATTTATGCAGACGACACCCGCACGCTGGCAGACCTTGTGCTTGACGGCACCCTCACCTTGGACGAGCTCGCCCGCATCATAGACAGCTCGCACCACACGCCCGCTTCCTTTGAAAACGGAGGCACAAGGCTCCAGACAGAACACAGCATCAAGCTGCAGGAAATAGGTTCCCTGCTCGTAAAGCACCACGCCGCTTATACGCAGCGAAAGCCCATACAGCGCATCGCCTCCCGCCCCTATACAGGCATCGTGATTGATGCACGCGGCATACTGCCCGTGCAGGGCGAATACGTGTCAAGCGAAGTACAGCCCTGCCTTTTCCCCAAGGTCTGGGACGAGGACATGACGCTGGTCTATGAGCGCAATATGGTCAATCCCGAGGTGGCAAAGTCCAAAGGCATTGTTTCCTATGCGGCGGACAAGACGGTGCATTCATACACGGAATCCGTTGGCGATGACCCGCTCTGGATAACGGCGAAAAAGGTCTACGGCGTGTATCGCTGCGACCCCGTCATCTCCCACGATGATTATCTGCGCATTACTACGGTGCCAGAAAACCTCAAGCTCTTGCAGGAAGGCAAGGTGCTCATACTCTTAGGCAAAAATCAGCTTGCACATCGGGTAAGTGCGCCTGAGCGCAGCATCACCTATTACCGCGATTTTGTCCATCTCAAGCATGTCCTTGAAGACGAAGTGCCCGAAGTGACGGTGGAAGAAAATATCGGCACGCAGATTACCCTGCATGACCTGCACTTTATAGCGGACTCCGCCCAGCTTCTGCCCTCAGAACGGGAGAGAATCGGACAGGTAGCCTCCCAGATAAAAGAAGTGCTTTCGCACGGCGAATGGACAATCATGGTGGACGGCCACACCGCCGACGTGAACAAGCCTGCCGGACAGCTTACGCTGAGCATACAGCGCGCACAGGCTGTGGTGAGTGCGCTTGTCGAACAGGGCATTCCAGCTTCTCTCTTTACCTATCGCGGCTTTGGCGGCACTATGCCTATCGCGGACAACAGCACTGATGCGGGCCGCGCCGCAAACCGCCGCGTTGTCATCACCCTCAAACCGAAAGAGGCAGAAGCACAGCGCCGTTAGTTTAAAGGCTGTTGGCAGGGGAAAGGAAAGCGTGCTATATTTGAAGCATGACAAATAATGTTTTCCTTATCGTTTTTCTTTTTCTTTTTCTCGCAGACAGCGTCCTGCACCTTGCAGCCTGTTGGATGCAGAATGAAAAACTACAGTCGCTTTCAAAGCCCCTGCTCATGCTCCTGCTTTCAACAGTCGTCATCCTCAAAGCGGGGGGAAGGGCGGGCGCATATATAGCTATTCCCCTCACTTTTGGCATGATAGGTGACATCTTGTTGCTCAAACCAGAGGGCAAACGCTTCCTTTTGGGTGCGGGCAGCTTTCTGGTCGAGCATCTTCTCTGGATTTTTATCTATATCAAGGCGGGGGCATTTGCTGCCGTTCCGATGTGGTTCATCGCCGCGGGAAGCGCCGTGTATGTGGCGGCGCTTGTCATCCTCTTCATCGCCATAGGCAAGCCGAAGGGTGCGATGGGGGCGGGCATACTGCTTTACGGAGCCATACTGTGTGCCCTCCACTTTACCAGCATCGCCGTCTTTTTCCAAAGGCAGAGACCGGGCTTCCACCTTGCCTTTCCTTTATTCCTCGCGGGGTCAAGCCTCTTCTTGCTTTCGGACTGTCTCTTGGGCTACAGCCTGTGCAAGTCCCGTTTTCCCAAATCTGATTTTTTCGTGATGCTTACCTACATTGCTGCCCAGCTGCTTATCGCATGGGCTACGTTGTGTTTGGGCGTAGGCATTTGATTTTAATTGACAAAACCTCGCTTCCATCGTAAGCTACTAATATGGAAACAAAAGAGTTATTCAAGTATGTTGACCACACCCTGCTTACACAGCAGGCGACGTGGGCAGATATAAAGCAGGTTTGTGATGATGCGATTGCCTTTGGCACCGCTTCCGTGTGCATTCCCCCGTGTTATGTGCGGCAGGCGAAGGAATACGTCGCCTCGAAGATAAAGATATGCACGGTCATCGGTTTTCCGAATGGCTATAACACGACAGCCGTGAAGGTCTTTGAGACGCAGGATGCGCTTGCTAATGGTGCTGATGAGATAGATATGGTTATCAACATCGGCTACCTCAAAGCCGGTCTCTATGATTTGGTGACGGAAGAGATTGCCACGCTCAAACAGCTCTGCGGCACCAAGTTGCTTAAGGTCATCATTGAAACCTGCCTGCTGACGGAAGAGGAAAAAATCAAGATGTGCGAGCTGGTGACGAAGGCTGGCGCTGACTTCATCAAGACAAGCACGGGCTTTTCCACTGCGGGGGCGACCTTTGAAGATGTAGCTCTTTTTGCCGCTCATGTGGGCAAAGAGGTGCAGATCAAGGCGGCGGGCGGCATTTCTTCCTTCGATGACGCAAAGAAGTTCATTGAGCTGGGGGCAAGCCGTCTGGGAACGAGCCGCATCGTGAAGCTTGCAAAAGCAGAGCAAGCTGAGGGATACTAATCTTATGGAAGAAAACGAGCTTCCCGTACAGGATATGATACAGACCGCTTTTGCCATGCTGCAAAAGTCCTACACGCCGTATTCCCATTTCAAAGTGGGCGCGGCGCTGCTGGATGCAGACGGAAAGATTTGGGGCGGCTGCAACATCGAAAACGCGGCATACACCCCCTGCAACTGTGCCGAGCGCACCGCTTTTTTCAAAGCTGTCAGCGAGGGGCAGCATCGCTTCAAAGCCATCGCCGTCGTAGGTGGTCACGAGGGACAGGTAAAAGACTTCTGCACCCCCTGCGGCGTCTGCCGCCAAGTGATGGCAGAATTCTGCAATCCCCGTTCCTTCCGCATAATCTGCGCAAAGAGTCCTGAACAATATCGGGTACAAACATTGGAAGAACTGCTACCTGACAGCTTCGGTCCTACAGACCTTGGGCAAAGCGTAGAAGCGCAGTAGTAAAGCAGGGTTCTAAGGGGCAGCAAGCCCCTAGCCGTGCCGGGAAAGGGTGGGGTTTTAGGGGCGGGAAAACCCTTGCTTCGGCAGTAGGGGGTTGTCCCACCCCTAAATCAACGGGGGTACAGGGGTGCTCCCCTGTAAAAAAACATTTGACAAAACCCCATTCTGCTGTATAATGAAATTACTTGCATGAAAGCAGTTTCATCTTATAACAGGCGGAGGTTGTCATGACAAAAGCGGTGACGATATATGATGTGGCAAAGCTAGCAAACGTCAGCTCTGCCACCGTGTCCCGTGTCATGAATGAGCCGTCAAAAGTCACTCCTGAAAAGCGAAAGCTTGTCCTCAACGCCATCAAGAAACTGAACTTCGTGCCAAAAGCCGATGCCGTCATCAACGCGCGGCGGGCGTACAAAAAGATAGGAATTGTCGCGCCCTTTTTCACACAGCCATCCTTTATGGAGCGCCTGCGCGGTGTTGCGGGCGTGCTCTCCGCCGAGCATTACGAGCTCGTCGTCTATGCTATCGACACAAAAGAAGACCTCGAAAACTACATCCAGACCTTGGTGACAGCGAACAGGGTTGACGGACTCATCTTCCTCTGCGTGCATCTTGAAAAAAATATGCTTAAGATGCTCAAAGCGGCGCACTTCCCTGTCTGCTTTGTGGAAGACCCCGTAGAAGGCTTTGACAGCGTGATTGTCAAAAATCTGGAAGGCGGGCAGAAGGCCGCGGAATATCTGTATTCCATCGGCTGTCGCCGCCCCGGTTTTCTGGGAGAAAAATCCCTGCAGCGCTATGCAATACAGGCGACAGAAGACCGCTTCCGCGGCTACAAGTTTTTCTTTGCAAATCAGGGCATCCTCATCAAGAAAGAACACGTCTGGCTAGGCGAGTTCACGGAAAAGAAGCTTGATGAAGGAATAACGACGTTTCTGGAACAGGAGCTGCTGCCCGACTGCGTTTTCTGTTCAAGCGACTTGATTGCGCTCCGCTTTTTGTCCCTTGCAAGTGAGCGCGGTATCCGCATTCCTCAAGATATAAAGGTGCTGGGCTTTGATAACATAGATATAGCGCAGTATATGAACTTAAGCTCCGTGAGCCAAAATCTCGATGAATCGGGCCGGCTTGCGGCGGAACTGGTGCTGGGGCAGATTCAGACCGAGGTGCGGAGCGTGTGCTCCATGGCTTTGGAGCTTAAAATAGTCGAGCGGGAAACGACCAAGGCGCTGGCAGGGTGAACGCGGTGAATACATACAGATATAAATCTGCTCTGTTTGCCGTAGTTCTGTCCTGCGTCATGCTGCCTTTGTTTGCAACGTCATGCACAAAGACGAGGAGCGGAAAGCCCATCAAGATTTTTGGCTCTTTCCGCGACGAAGAGCAGGAGCGCTTCGAGGAAGTCATAAAAGTCTTCACGAAAAAGACAGGCTTTCGGGTAATCTACGAACGCTGCCCAGATTTTGAAGTTCGTATGCCCGCAAAAATAAGGAGCGGTGAAGACGTGGACATTGCCGCCTTACCGCAGCCCCGAATGCTAGCGCGCTTTGCAAAAGCAGGATATATCCTGCCGCTTCCCCAAGCGACTGTTTCCGCCATGGAGGAACACTATGCCCCTGTGTGGAAAGAGATTGCTTCGTACAATGGCGCGGTCTACGGAGTGTTTCACCATGTGCAGGCAAAGAGCTTCGTGTGGTACAACAAGCAGGAATGGGCACGGCGCGGCTATAGGGTGCCGGAAACATGGGGTGAGCTTGAAGCTCTTGAAAGCAGGATGGCAGCTGACGGTGTTGCCCCGTGGTCCATCGGCTTTGAGTCTGGCGCCGCGTCCGGCTGGCAGGGG
>CAKZZK010000080.1 GCA_937885235.1 uncultured Treponema sp. | reverse complement strand
GCTCGAAACGGAGTGGGTGGCGTACCCCGTGCTCAAATTCAGCCTCGCGTCGGGCGAGTTCACCAAGCCGGACGGACTGAGCAACGCGCTCGCAAGGTCGCTTGCCCTCTTTGAAGAGACATACGGCCTCCCCACAGTTGATGGCGGCGACTTGCCCGGACGCTTCCTGTATGCGCTTAAAAACGCTGTGGAAAAGACAGGGCGCACAGTTGCCGTGCTCGTGGACGAATACGACAACCCGCTGCTCAAGGCGATGGACACGCACCGAGAGCAAGAGCAGGCGAACCGCGAGCTGTACAAGGGCTTCTTCGCCACGCTCAAGGACTGTGACGCATACACGTGCTTCGTGCTGTTCACGGGCGTGACCAAGTTTTCCAAAGTATCTATTTTCAGTGACCTGAACCAGCTGCAGGACATCACCATGCACCCCGACTACGCCGAGATTTGCGGCATCACGCAGGAGGAGCTGGAGCGCGACTTTTCTCCCGAAATCGACGCGATGGCGGAGCGCAACAAGCTGACGCGGGAGGAATGCATTGCAAAGCTGAAAAAATTCTACGACGGCTACCGCTTCGTTGACGGCGGCACGAACATCTACAACCCCTTCAGCCTCATCAATGCGTTCAGCACCAAAAAGTTCGGCAAGTACTGGTTCGGCACGGGCACACCGACGTTCCTGGTCAAAAAGTTGAACGACATAGACTTTGATCCGCGCCGGTTCTCCGACGGCAGCCTGACTATCTCCGAGGACGAAATCACCGACTACCGCCCCGACAATCCGGACATCGTACCGCTCCTGTACCAGTCGGGCTACCTGACAATAAAGGGCTACAACGAACGGTATGACGAGCTGATGCTGGGCTACCCGAATGACGAAGTGAAGTACGGCTTTACACAGAGCCTTACGCCGGTCTATTTGAATGCCGAAAGTCCTCTTGATGTGCGGAGTTTCGGGCGCGACATCGATTCGGGGAATACCGATAGCCTGCGAGACCGCTTTACTGCGATTTTTGCCCGTCTGCCCTACGCCACAGGCGCGGCGGCGAGCGACGACAAGCCCTTGGAGCGTGACTTCCAGAACGTGATTTACCTTGTATTCCTTTTGCTTGGGCAGTTCATCAAAGTGGAGCAGCACACATCAAAGGGGTGGGCGGACTGCATTGTGGAAACGGACGCTTACGTGTACATCTTCGAGTTCAAGCGGGATTCCAGTGCGGACAACGCCCTTTCCCAGATTGATGCGCAGGGCTATGCCGCATCCTACAAGGCAGATACAAGAGTGCTCATCAAGGTCGGCGCAAACTTCGACAGCAAGAAGCGAAACATCACCGAATGGAAGGTTGAGCGACAATAAGCGCAGAAAGTATGAAAAAAATCGCCATTACTGTTTTGCTCTGCCTGCTCGCACAGGCGGGCAATCTACTGACATCGTTCCTTGTGGCGGATGTGTGCCGCCTGCCGCTCTTCTTTGACACGGCGTTCTCCGTCGCGGTCACGTTCTACGCGGGGTTCATGCCCGGCGTGGCGGTGGCGGCATCGTACAACTTTCTCAGAATCTTCTTCATCACATTGGCGGGGAACAGGCAGACCTATCCCTCGGAAGGACTCTACTTTCTGTGCGGCGTTGCCATCGTCGTCATCACCTGGTTCTTCTCGCGCGACAAGCAGAACTTCCGCATCACCTGGTACATCACGGCGCTCTATCTGGTGCTCATCGCCCTGCTCACCGCCTTTGCATCCAGCATCATCGGCGCGGGCGTGGAGACCTTCAACCGCATCCACTTCCACGGCATGGCATACGCCTCTCCCGTGGAGTACTTTGTGCGTACCTTTCTTGGCGAGAACGTGGGCATTTTCGTGAGCTGCGCCTTCGCGCGGATTCCCGTCACCGTGCTTGACCGCCTGTGCACCACCTTTGCGGGCTACGGCATCTTCCTGCTGCTTACAAGAAAATGGGGGGACTATGGATGCGCAGCTTGACACGGAGGAACTGCTCCAGACGCTGCACAGCTTTACGATATTCTTCATCCTGCTCGCCGTATTCAGCCTTGTGGCACTTGTAGTCATTACCATCGCGCTTATCAGGATTTCAAAGAGCTCGGAGCACTCAAAGGCATCGTCCGAGCACCTGCGGCACGTGATTCAGGCACAGGAAGACGAGCGGGCACGGATTTCCGCCGAGCTGCACGACACCGTGGCGCAGGATCTGCGCTACTTACAGCTCATCGCCGAGCAGGTGGCAGACGCCGGACTCCGCGCGGAGCTGGACGATATGCTGCGCACCTGCATCGGAAAGATACGGCGCCTGTGCTACAGCCTTGCGCCGCCTGACCTGTCCGTGCAGGATTTGGCCGCGAGCGTGCAGTCGCTCTGCTCGGCGTTCCAGCAGCGCACAGGCGTGCATGTGTCCTTCGTGGTAAACTGCACTCTGGAGAACTCCTTCCCCACCCCGCTCCAGAGCCTGAACGTGTACCGCATCGTGCAGGAAGCGCTGGTGAATGTGGAGCGGCATGCGCAGGCAGAGGAGGTGTCCGTCATCCTGCGCAGGGAGCGGGCGGCGGAAGCGCGGGGGCTGTACGTGTTTATCACCGACAACGGCAGTGGCTTTGACGCGGAGCAGTACGGGGAACTTTCGCAGACGGGCGGCTGCTTCGGCATTCGGGGCATGAAGCAGCGGGCGGCATCTATTGGCGGCAGGCTGGGCATTAACTCCATGCGGGAGGAAGGCACGGAAATTTCCCTCTTTGTTCCCGATGGGGGGGGGACGAAAATTAGACACAGAATAAGGTGCAAGCACCTTCACGGAAGGGCAGCTATATGAAAAAGACTTTCTTTCTTGTTGAAGACCACTCGCTCATGCGGCAGGGCATCAGCAACTATCTCTGCACTGAAGGGGATTACGGCTGCGCGGGATGCACGGACAACGCGCAGGAGGCGCTCGCCATGCTGGAGCAGCTTGCGGCGCAGGGGGAAGCGCCCGCCGTGCTTATCACCGACCTGAATCTGGGCACAGACACGGAAGACGGCATCCGTCTGCTGCGGATTTGCCGCGAACGCTATCCTGACATAAAGGTGATTGTCTATTCGATGTATGCCTCGGCGGGCGTGGTGAACTTGTCACTGGAGGCGGGGGCAAGTGCCTACGTTTCCAAGGCTGACGATGAGCGGGAGTTAGTCAAGGCTATGGGCAAAGTGCTCGCGGGGGAAAGCTACCTTGCCCGTTCCGTCGTACCAAAGCTGCTGACGTACCAGAACATTGTGGAGGGCTTTTCCCGCCGCGAGAAGGAAATCCTCACCCTCGTCCTGCAGGGATTGCCGAACAAGCAGATAGCTGAGCGTCTGGGCATCCACAAGCGCGCCGTGGAGAACTACATCTCCCGCATCTACGACAAGACGGGTTTCTCCACCCGCGCCGAGCTTGTAGACCAGCTCTCGCTGGAAGAGCTGTAACGGGGAGCCGACATCATCGACTGCATTCTAGAAAAACAAGTCCCGCACCTGCTTCTTGAACTGTTCTCCCCTGTCAAATTCATTTGCAAACATTCCGAACGAAGTTGCTCCCGGTGAAAACACGATGGGCAGCGGGTTCTTGCTGCTCACCGGTCCGTAAACCTTGCGGGCATCGGGGTCTTTGAGGTTTACCCGCAGTTCCAGGAGCAAATCCCTGATGGAAGCAAAAGGCCCGCGGTAGCTGACGTGGCGCGCATCGAGCAGCGTCCTGAGCTTTTCCGTGCCAGTTCCTTCAAGCAAGTAGATGTCCTTCGGTTTGAAGGTGACATCGTTGTTTCCGTGCAGTGCCTGCGCGAGGGGGAAGAAGTCTAGGTTTTTGTCCGTACCCCCGCCGATGTAGATGACAGAGCGCTTGAATGCCTGCGTTGCCGCCGCAGCAGCTTCGGGCACGGTGGCACAGCTGTCATTGTAGAAGACGACAGGGCGCTTGTCCGAGGGGGAAGTCCAGGAGTGGCAGGCTTCCATCCGGTACGGCAGTCCCGGCCATTGCGCGAGCACGCCTTTTATCTGTAAGGGGGCAATGCCCTGTAGCTGCAGGGCAAGGGCGGCGACGAGTGCGTTCATACGCATGATGTCTCCCGGCACAGCCAACTCACCGAGGATTTCTTCTTCTCGCAGGTCTTTCTGCTGCCCGTGGCGGCTTCTGAGCTTGACGGGCAGATAGGAATAGCCTATGGCTGCACCGCCAGCGCGTCCCTGCCTGAGGAAGGCACCGTAGAAGCTGCGGATGAAAGGCACTTTGCTGTAGCGGAAAACAGTAGCCCTCGTTTCCAGAGCAAAATCATCCCCCCAGCACTTGCATTCGGGGTGCTTGTTCTGGCATTCGTCCATATAGCCGTCTTCATCGGCAGAGAGTATCGTATAGTCGTCGGCATCCTGATTTTCATAGATGAGCCGCTTGTCCGCCACGTAGCTGTCCATGCCGTCGTACCAGTTCTGGTGGTCAGGCAGGATTGTCGTGATGATGGCGATTTTCGGCTTGAGCACCTTCCGCCCGCGTAAATCCCTCAGCTGCCAGCTTGAAAGCTCAAGCACGACGGGAGTGGTGCCGTCCGTGTCTTCAAGGAATGAAAGGGGGCTCAGCGCAATGTTGCCGCCAAGGAAGCAGCGGAAGCCTGACTGCTTCATGCCGTAGGCGATGGCGCTTGCCGTGCTCGACTTGCCCTTGCTGCCGGTGACGGCGATAATCGGCGCCTTGCAGAAGTGAAGGAAGATGCTCATATCCGTCTCAACAGCTTTTGCCGCCGCAAGGTATTTGTTTCCCTCGTACTTGACTCCGGGATTTTTAATCACGCAGTCCGCGTTTGCAAAATCCTCGACGCGGTGTTCTCCAAAGACATAGCTGAGGCGGCTGCGGTTGAGCGTCTTGTCCATAGTCAGCGAAAGTATTGTCGGTTCCAGCTCCTGCCTGCTCTTAAGGTCAGTCACCAGAACGTAAGCCCCGTGGCGCAAAAAGAATTTGACGCAAGCTTCTCCGCCTCCGTTCAAGCCCAGTCCCATGATGGTAACATGCTTGTCCTTTATATCCTCAATGGTCTTGAAGTAGCAGCCTTCGGGGTAAACGTGGGCTGTGCTTGCGGCATTGCCAATGATATCTGCCATAGTGAACTGCCTCCCTTAGCGGCTTGTGCGCAGCGTGGCGCGTGCCTGGAACCGTGCCTGAGCTTCTGCGCACAGCAGGTCCGTCAAAGTGCTGAAGTCCAGCCCTGTGGAAGCACAGAGCTTGGGGAACATGCTTATGTTCGTAAAGCCGGGAATGCTGTTTATCTCGTTGATATAGAGCTTGCCCGTGTCACGGTCCATAAAGAAGTCAACCCGCGAAAATCCAGAAGCGTTGATGGCGCTGTACGCTTTGAGCGCAAGCTCCCGTATCTCTGCCGCCTGCTGGCCGGGAATATCTGCGGGAATGGCGAGAGAGGCACCGTTGGGGTCTGTGTATTTTGCCGAGTAGTCGTAGAACGTGTGCGTGGGCATGATTTCCCCCGGTCCGTAGACGGAAAGCGCGGTTTCCGGCTTGTCAGGAGAGCAGGTAACGCTGTTGCCCGTCACAGAGCATTCTATTTCCCTCGCATTGATTGCCTTTTCGATGAGCACCTTGTTGTCCCACTGGAAGGCATCCAGAAGGGCTACGGACAGCTGCCTTTCATTGGTGGCGCGGGAAGCCCCGTTGCTTGAACCGACCGCGCAGGGTTTGACGAAAAGCGGGAAGCCCAGCTTGCTTATGGCTTCTTCCACCTTCATATCGTAGCGGACGCTGTCGTTTACATCGGCGCGGGTGATGGACACGTATGGCACCACGGGAAGCCCCGCCGCCTGCCAAAGGATTTTTGCGGTCTCCTTGTCCATCGCAAGGGCAGAGGCAAGCACGCCGCAGCCCACGTATGGCACGCCCGCTATTTCAAGCAAGCCCTGCACCGTGCCGTCTTCGCCAAAGGAGCCGTGCAGCACGGGAAAGGCAACATCACAGGGAATGTAGTAATCGGCAACAGAGAAAGCCTTTTCCCTGCCGCCGCCCGGCACAATGGACACCCGCCGTTTTTCTATGGGATGGATGGAAAGGCTCGCCTCTGGATTTTTCCTCAGCTCTTCCAGCATCTTGTCTTCTTCAAGATACCATCTGCCATCCTTGGTGATGGACACCAGCTTCACTGAATTGCGGGGATTCATGTTCCTTGCAATAGCCGCACAGCTCAGCAGGGAGATTTCGTGCTCCCCGCTCTTACCGCCATATAATAAGACTATATTCATATCACTGCTCCGTTTTATATCCTAGCTCTGCGAGGGCTTTCTGTGCCTCGCTGATTTCATCGTACTTCATTATGTGGTCTTTGTAAATGATGGAATTCTCGTGAGACTTGCCAAGCAGGAGCACGATGTCATCTTTTGCAGCCATAGCAAAGGCTTTTCTGATGGCTTTCGGTCTGTCAGGGATGAGGAAGAGGTTTTCGCCGTCTTTCTTGCCGGCTTTCCGTGAACCGGCGGCAATCTCTTCAAGCAGCGCCATGCTGTCTTCGCCGCGCGGGTCTTCGTCCGCAAGGATAACGATATCGCAGAACTTTGCGGCTATCTCTCCCTGCAGGGGGCGCTTTTTGACATCCCGCTCGCCGCCGGAACCAAAGACGCAGAGCATCCTGCCCGTACAGCGCTTGCGGACCGGCGGGAAAATCGTCTCAAAGGAAGAGGGAGTGTGCGCGTAATCAACGATGACCTCAAAGGGCTGCCCCCTGTCCACCACCGTCATGCGCCCCTTGACGGGTGAAAGTTTTTGCACGAGGGGGATGAGCGTTTCAAGCGGCACATCGCTTATGCCGTGCACCGCAAGGAGGGATGCCATGATGTTGTAGGCGTTGAAAGCCCCCGGCAGCGCCGCCTTGACGTGCAAGACGCGGTCCCCGTTTGCAAGGGTGTCATGGCTTTCATAGCGGCAGAGACTGAAACTAAGCCCAAAACGGGCTGCTGCTATGTTGCGCGCGGCAAGGTAGGGCATATCCTGCGGAATGAGGGGGAGCGGCTTTGCTTCCAGCTCTTCCGCAGCCTGTTTGCCCGCCCTGCCCTCGGTGGTAAAGCCAATGACCTTTTTCTTTGTGCACGAGGCAAAGTACTCTGCCGCAGGGTCTTCAAGGTTCACCACACCGAAGGACGGCACGGTGACATTTTTTCCCGCGATGACCTTGCTGTGGGAGTGCTTGTCCAGAGCGCGGAAGAGGTTTGCCTTGTCGCTTTTGTACTGCTCATAGGTGCCGTGGAATTCAAGGTGCTCCAGCGTGACGTTCATAAACACGCCGCAGTCAAAGTGTACGTCCCCAAGCCTGTTTGTCCGCTCGCTCAGCCCGTGGGAGGAGGATTCCACCACGGCGTACTCGCAGCCGTTCTGCACCATCTCGTAGAGCTCGCGCTGCACGATGGGGGCTTCCGGCGTGGTCTGGTGCTGCGGATTGTCAACAGCGTCCCCGCCGAGCGAATACTGCACCGTCGAGATAAAGCCCGCTTTGTGCCCCGCAAGGCGCAGAAGCTGCCAGATAAAGGAAACCGTGGAGGATTTTCCCTCTGTACCCGTAACACCGATGACGGCAAGCTTTTCCGATGGCTTGTCATAGAATGCCGCCGCCAGTGGTGACATGGCAAAACGGGAAGACGGCACCTTGATGAATACGGGAGGCTGCCCGTCAACTGCTTGTGTTTTTTCTTCTATTGGTGAATATGAATAGCTGCCTTGGAAGACGATGGCAACGGCACCGCTTTTGATGGCGGCGGAAATAAACCTGTTGCCTGTTGTATGCGTGCCGGGAAGGGCAAAGAAAAGCGCCCCCGCGCTTACATCCCTGCTGTCAAAGACAAGGCTTGTGACGGCTGTTTTACCGGCGGCTTTGATTTCGCCGTCTGCAAGCGGCGTGCTGCCGTCCGGCTTTACGAGTATGTATGCGGAGCCAAGCGCTCCCAACAGCTCCGATAGTAATTTTTTCATGCAAAATATTCTACTCTTTCTCTTGCAATTTTTCAACACTGTGTGCTACTATGCTTGCCATGTACGAGGTACGTGTGGAGGCGGATTTTAGCGCCGCCCATTTTTTGCAGGATTACCACGGCAAGTGCGAGCGCCTGCACGGGCACAACTACAAGGTCTATGCCCACGTGCGCGGTTCCAAACTGGATGCGGGCGGTATGCTGCTTGATTTTTCAGAGCTGAAAAAAGCCCTGCGCGAGGTGTGCGCCGGGCTTGACCACTACAATCTCAATGACAACGACTATTTTCGCCAGAATCCCAGCGCGGAACGCATTGCCTGCTACATTGCGGGGCAGCTTATGGAAAAACTGCCTCAGCTCAAAAGTCCCCGCCCTGATGAAGCACGTCTTTTTGCAGTCGATGTCTTTGAGACGGAGACAAGCAGGGCGCGCTACATCATAGACGAACCGCAATGTTGCGGGCAGCAAGCGCTTCCTTGATGGAAGAGACGGTGTATTCCCCCGAATGAACCATGCTGGCAACAAGCGCGGCATCAGCCTTGCCCTCGCTGAGCACGTCCGCAAGGTGCTCCGGCGTGCCGCCGCCGCCTGAAGCAATGACAGGGACTTCTACCGCCTCGCTGATAAGGCGCGTAAGTGTGAGTTCATAGCCATTCCTCGTGCCGTCTGTATCTATGGCATTGAGTACGATTTCGCCCGCACCGAGCTTCACGGCTGTCTTTGCCCATTCAAGCGCGTCAAGCTCCGTCTTTACGCGCCCGCCGTTGATATATACGCGGTAGCCAGAGGGTGCCGTGCTGTCCCGCGCCGCATCCATGCCCAGCACGATGCACTGGTTGCCGAAGACCCTTGCCCCTTCGGTGATGAGCGTGGGGTTCCTGACTGCCTGCGAGTTAAGCGAGACCTTTTCCGCCCCCGCGAGTATGATGGCGCGGATGTCGTCCAGAGAGGCAATGCCGCCGCCCACGCAGAAGGGAATGAAGACTTGGCTTGCCACAGCTGCAATGAGGTCAAGAATAGGCTTTTTGCCACGCGCGCTCGCCATGATGTCATAGAAGACCAGTTCGTCCACGCCCTGGCGGTAATATTCCGCTGCCATTTCCACCGGGTCGCCTATATCTTTGTTGTCCTTGAATTTGACGCCCTTTGTCGTGCGTCCGTCCTTTACATCAAGGCAGATGATGATTCTCTTTTTCAGCATGGCTTGTCCTCCACAAAGTTTTTAAGGATATGGAGCCCCGCTTCCCCCGATTTTTCCGGATGAAACTGGAAGACGGTGATGTTCCCGTATGCAACGATGGCGGGAACCATTGTGCCGTAGTGCGCATAGCCCTTGATGATTGCAGGATTGTCCGGCTGCATAACGTAGGAGTGCACAAAGTAAAAGTCGCTGTGGTCCGCAACGCCGTCGCAGAGCTTTGTGCCGCCGTTGCAGAAGGTCACATCGTTCCAGCCCATGTGGGGGACTTTGAACTCAGTGCTGAGCAGTGAAGAGCCTTCTTTTTCTTCCTGCGACGGATGCCGTTCCGCCCAGAGGGATGAAAAATGCCTGATGGTGCCGGGAATAAAGCCGAGGCAACGAGTATTGCCTTCTTCGCTGTAGTCAAAAACAATCTGCGCGCCAATGCAGATGCCCATGAGCGGCTTGCCCGCCTTTACCCAGTCTCCAAGGAAGCTGTCGAAGCCGGTTTCCTTCAGCTGCTGCATGGCATACGCGGCATCTCCGTCTCCGGGAAAGATGATTTTATCTACTCCCTCCAAGTCCTTGGGATTTTTGGAGAGGATGAACGGAGCCTTTAGATACTCCAGCGCATGCTTCACGCTCTGGATATTGCCCGCGTTGTAGTCAATGATACCTGTCATGGGCATGATTCTACAATGAGATACACGGCATGTCAACAACCTGAATATAAAATCTGCTATACTTTCCTTATGCGTCATTCGAGGCAACTATGTGAGAATTCTGAATAGTTCAAACTGAGAGGATTGTCAAGTTTCATAGGATATGATAAAATGCATATCGAGGTTGTTTCTGTGCTAAATAATACACTTATAGATAATTCTGAAGAATTAAAACTCATAAATATATTGAAGGAAATTCTCTCTCTCCCTGAGTTAAAAGAGATTTGCATTGCCACTGGTTACTGGGATTTGAAGGGAACTAGTTTGCTGGCGGATTCTCTGCGAACTTTTCTTTTAAAGGATGACGCAAAACTACGGCTCTTGATTGGTAAAGATCCAAATGTATATGCAAAAGACTTAACAGCAGAATCCTACAAAACCGCAAAGAACTATCCGCAGGATTTCATAAAAATTGACTTAGATAAACTTGAACTCAACGACACCGCATATCAGAAAGCAGCAAAACTGCTTATAGACTATTGTTCTGGTGAAAACCCGAAAATTAAAGTACACAGTTTCAACTCTGATGAGGATGACCCAAAGCAGTTTTTTCATTCAAAATGCTATATTTTTACAGATAGAACCGATAATTTTTCCTATGGTATAATCGGGAGTAGTAATTTTACAGAAAAAGGCTTGCAGGGAAACTCTGAACTGAACTATCTTGAGACAAATGGAATGATTGTAAATCATAAAAGTGAAGGAACAAAAAAGGGACATATCCAATGGTTTGAAGAAAAATGGGTGAAATCTGATGACTGGACAAAAGAGTTTGTCATCCTAGTACAGGATTCCCCTATCGGCAGAGTTGCAAAAAATCCACCTCCGGCAGACTCCACGGAAGATATTGTCATGCTTCATCCAAAGGATGCCTATTACAAACTGCTCATCATGGAGTTTTCTTCATATCTTGATTTCACGGGAAAAATCAATCCATCCGAATATATTCCTGCTGATTCCGAATTCAAATCGCTTTCGTATCAGCTGCAAGCGGTCAATCAAGCATTTGGCATTTTGGAAAAGCATCATGGTATGATCCTTGCTGATGTGGTAGGTTTAGGGAAAACATTTACTGCTTTGATGATTATAAAACGCTATCTGCTAGAGACTGCATTTACAAAGCCAATTCTGATTATTGCCCCTCCTGCGATTAAAAAAAGCTGGCAGGACTCTATTGCATACTTTGATAAAAAAGCTCAAAAGCAAATTGGTATATATATTACGCTCACCACAATCGGCTGCCTTGATTCGGAAGGTGGCAGCGAAGAAAACTACATCGTTACTGATGATTTTGATTCCGCCTTTGTAAAGAAAGAATATGGAATGGTTATAGTAGACGAAAGCCATCGTTTCCGGAACAGTAATACTATTATGTACCAGAAACTTGAAGATTTACTTGCAGAGATACAACCTTTTGTTGTTCTGCTTTCTGCAACACCGCAGAATAATCGTCCATCTGACATCGTAAACCAACTTTATCTATTTGAACATGACCACCGCCACTCCTCGATCAGCGGGCTTGGACAGCATGAAAACAATTTGGAATCCTATTTCGCAGAAAAAGAAAAACAGTATGAAGCATGTATCCGAGACTGGAGTATGAAAGACGATGAAGGAAATAAAATTTCAAAGACAAAAGAACAGAAAAAGCAGGATATGTTCACACTAAAAAGACTTGCTGACCAAATTCGCGATGATGTCTTAAATCAGCTAGTTATTCGCCGTACTCGTACTGATTTACAGTCTGACTTGTATAAAGAAGATATGCAGAAGCAGGGCATTGTATTTCCGAAAATTCAGCCGCCGGAAGGTTTGCCTTACGAAATGACAGGATTGCTCGCACAACTCTTTGTGCATACCCTTGATGTGATTGCCCCCAAAGTTTCGCATATCGAAATTGATGAAAATGGGCAATCCTCGTTTGACCTTCATGAAGACGGCGTTAATTGCCTAGGCTATTATCGCTACCGTGCAATTCAGTATCTAAAAAGCGCAAAGTACCGCAAACGCTATGAATACGATTCCAAACGAGAACGTAATGCAAGCGGGACTATTACGGCAGAAGGAATCTCTGAGCGTCTTGCAGGGCTGATGGAACTGCATTTAGTAAAGCGTCTTGAAAGCAGTCGGGATGCCTTTGAAGAGTCCCTGAAAAACCTATACACGAATACACGGAATATGCTCTGTATGTTTGAGCATAACAACGTATTTATCTGTCCAGACTTTGATATTCACAAAATTCTCAATGCTTACCCATCTGAATGCGACAAAGCCTTTGCAGAAATTCGAGCAAAAGCTAAAATCTACAATAAAAAGCACCAGACTGACCGAAATGCGGAATATAAGGCAAATGACTTTGCAGAGGAATATGTACAGAACTTAGAAAAAGACCTCACATTGATTAGCGCGCTAGTAGACGACTGGAGAAAGAACAAACAGGACAAAAAACGTGACACATTCATAAAAAATATCGAGAGCAAATTTCTGAACAAATCTCGCAACCCCAACCAAAAAATCGTGGTTTTTACCGAGTGCATTGCCACGCAAGATATGCTCTACGATTTTTTGAATGATGATTATCCAGGGCAAGTCCTCAAAATCACGGCAAAAAATCGCACGGATATGCAGAAAATACTAGAATCGAATTTTGACGCAAACTACAAAGGCACCCCTCAAGACACCTATGAAATTCTCGTGACCACTGACGTGCTTGCCGAAGGTGTGAACCTACACCGTGCAAATACGATTATTAACTACGATTCCCCGTGGAATTCTACACGGCTTATGCAGCGTTTGGGACGAATCAACCGCATTGGTTCCACATCAAAAAAAATTTATAGCTATAACTTTTATCCATCAACTCTTGGTGATAATCAGATAAACCTCTACAAGCGCACATTGGTGAAGTTACAGGCATTCCATAATATGTTTGGCGAGGACAGTCAGATTTATACAAAGGATGAAGAGCTGGTCGATATTGAACGTCCCAATTTTGAAGAGGCAGAAAGCCTTGATCCAAAGATTGAATTCATCACAGAACTGCGAGATTTCAAGAAAAATGAGCCACAAAAATATGCCGACCTTCTCTCCTTAAACAAGGCGGTTGCAACTGCGGTTAATAGTCAAAAAAAATGCTATGCACTTGTGCAGGATTGTTTTTTTTATCTGAATGAATCACTTGAGGCAAGCTTTTCTTCCCCTAACCAGATTGAGTTCTGCCGTGCAGTGAAGGCAGCAAGCCAACTCTCATCTAGCGAACTCTCTGTACAAGAATACAGAAATTACAAGCAGAAGTGCATCCTCGCATTTCGGACTCAGCAGAGCAATAAAAATGTCAGCATAAAATCAAAGACACGAATTCACGAAAGAGACCGTCTTGACGCACTGCAAAAACTGGAATCCATAAAAGAACAGTACACACTGGCGGGGGAGGCACTACCGCTCTACAATGATATAAAAACAAGCGTCCGTGGAAATAATATGCCGCTCATAAGAAAAATTCTCGATGCCGACTGCGAGGGGCTTTTGGAAATTGACTCTTTGTTTAAAGAATGGCATAAAATGCTTGCAAAGAAAACAGACGGAGCTATACCGACTGTCAGCTTCATGCTAGTCGCAAAGGAATAAATAAACGAGAGGCATTGTATGTATTTTCTAATTAACAGAATTTTAAGCAATTAGCAATCTTCAAACAATGAAATTAATCGGATTATCTGCATCTGGCGTGTGAAAAATATTTACACAATTAATTTCAGTCAGTATAATACTTTCAGGAGGGAGTACTAAAAACCATGGAGAATTAAAATGAGCGAAACATTGCAGAATCAGTTCAGAGCACTATTTGAAAACAATTATCCTGGAGCAGAGGAACTTCGGCAAAAACTCATTGCTCCCTTGTGGAAAGATACTGAAAGCTCAAATTTGACTATAGCCGTTGATACACAGGACAAGGACAAAATCAAGGGAATTACAATTTTTGCAAGCCAAAGCTCAGACATAAACTTTGTGGACGTAGAGCTTGCCGATTCTATCGTACTCAAAAACAATCGCGTCGCGATTAATCGCTACATCACTAAATATATCATTGATGCTTATCAGAGTGCACTCATATTTTTCCATTACAAAGACACAGTAAAAGAATGGCGTATCAGCTACGTCTACAAGAGAAAGGGGAACAAGGACACGACCAGTGCAAAACGTTATACCTACTTGTGTGGAAAGAAAATGCACTGTCGTACTGCCGCAGAGCGTTTCGCCGGCTTGGTAAAAGAGGGCGGTTACCCAGACAACGATGCGATGATTACTGCGTTCAGTGTAGAAAGCCTTACAAAAGAGTTTTTCAACCAACTCTTTAAATGGTATGATACATGGGCGTGCAAAGTTACGCGCTTTCCAAGCAAAAACTGCATAGCCGCCCATGGTGAACTGACAACAGAAAACAACAAGATCCACCTTATCCGCCTGATTACACGCATCATGTTCGTGTGGTTCATAAAGCAGAAAAATTTGGTTCCCTCATGGATATTTGACAGGGCTGCGTTGCACACGCTGCTTGCTGATTGTGATTTTGATTCAGAGGAAAAGGGAAATTACTACAATGCCATTTTGCAGAACCTTTTCTTTGGCGCACTCAACAAAAAAATAGAAGCCCGCTCTTTTGCAGACAAATCCTTCAACGGTATTCCTAACGAGCAGTATGGCATAAAAAGCTATTTCCGTGATGATAATACAACATCATTTTTTACGTTGAGCCATGACGAAGTGACAAAATACTTTGAATCTGTCCCGTTTTTGAACGGAGGACTTTTTGAATGTCTTGATTATGATGTTCCGCATGGTAAAAACAGCCACAAAGTTCATTATGTAGACGGATTTTCCCGTAACGCCGACCGTCGCGCTTTTATTCCGAACGCGCTTTTTTGGAGCGAGGATGAGGAAAAATTGGGACTTATTCCTCTTTTTAACCGCTACAATTTTACCGTGGAAGAAAGTACAGCCACCGATGTGCAGGTCGCCCTTGACCCAGAACTGCTTGGAAAGATTTTTGAAAATCTGCTCGGCACATACAATCCAGAGACAAAGGAAAGCGCACGCAAGGAAAGCGGCTCGTTCTATACTCCGCGTGAAATCGTAAGCTACATGGTGAACCTATCGATTTCTACCTACTTGCAGAAAGAACTTCCCGACATTGGAGAAACGACGATTGAAAGCCTTGTGAATGGGGAAAACATTCCTTCTCTTTCCGCATTTAAAATAAACGAAATTCGCAACGCGCTTTCTGCAATAAAAATTATTGACCCTGCCTGTGGTTCTGGCGCATTTCCGATGGGCATTTTGAACAAACTCGTAGAACTGTACACTTCGTTGGACAGGCTTTCAGGTATGATGGACACGGACGATGAAGGTTATCTGTATAAGCTTAAAAAGCAGATAATCGAGGACTCGATTTTTGGCGTGGACATTCAGCCAATTGCCGTGCAGATTTGCAAGCTTCGCTTTTTTATCAGTCTCATTTGTGAGCAACCAAAGACGGGAACTATCGAAAACAACTATGGCTACAATCCGCTCCCTAACCTTGAAACAAAATTCGTCGCTGCAAACACGCTCATAGGGTTACAGGAAGATGAGAAAAATCTTCTTGATTACACGGATAAAACTATTACAAAGTATAAAAACGACTTGATTGAAGTGAGGAAAAATCACTTTGCTGCAAATAATGTCACTGACAAGATGAAAAACCGTCGTCTTGATGAAAACCTACGAAAGGAGATAATCAGTTATTTGCAAAAAAATGCAAGTAAAGTCGATGAGCAAAAAAATGCGCAACTCAAGGAAAAAGAAGCGGTGTTGAAGCAGAACCTTGAATCATTGAGCGTTGACTTGGTGAGCATGGGCGGCGAATCCGCAAACCTGTTCGGTGAAATTGAGGATAATTCACTTTTTTATGACAGAAATGAAGAAAAACGCAAGGCTCTGAAAACAGAATTGAAAATTATACAAAAAGAAATTGCTTTTGAGAAAAGCAAAGTAAAAAGCTCAGAAACTGCCGTAAGTCTTGAAGAATTGGTCAAATGGAATCCCTACGACCAAAACGCTACAAGTCCGTTTTTTGATTCAGACTGGATGTTCGGAGTAAAGGACGGATTTGACATCGTGATTGGCAATCCGCCATATGTACAGCTACAGAAAGATGACGGTAAATTGGCAAAACTGTATGGCGACAAAGGCTACGAGACTTACGCAAAAATGGGAGATATCTACTGCCTGTTTTATGAAAAAGGGTATAGTCTTTTAAACGAAAAAGGCAGATTGTGCTTTATAACCAGTAACAAATGGATGCGTGCAGGCTATGGTGAAAAACTGCGTGAATTTTTTGCCAGCAAAGTGAATCCAAAACTGCTTGTAGATTTTGCGGGTGTAAAAGTGTTTGAGAGCGCAACGGTAGACACAAACATCCTGCTTTTTGAAAAAGGCAAAAACAAAGGAAAAACACAAAGCTGCGCCACAACTACGCTTACAAAAGATGGCTTATCAAATTTGAGCGATTTTGTACGGCAGGAAAGTTATCTGTGCAAATTTACAAGCAATGAAAGCTGGGTGATTCTCAGCCCGATTGAGCAGAGCATAAAACGCAAGATTGAATCCGTTGGCGTTCCGCTTAAAGACTGGGACATCAGCATAAACTATGGAATAAAAACAGGTTTCAATGACGCATTTATCATAAGCGGAGCGAAACGCGATGAAATACTTGCGAATTGTAAAACCGATGATGAGCGCAAGCGCACTGCGGAACTTATTCGACCGATTTTGCGTGGCAGAGATATTAAGCGGTATTCGTATGAATATGCTGATTTATATCTTATTGCAACTTTTCCAGCGAAACATTATGACATTGAAAAATATCCGGCTGTAAAAGATTATCTACTGTCGTTCGGAATGGAAAGACTGGAACAAACAGGTAAGGAGCATACAATTAATGGTGAAAAAATTAAAGCTCGTAAAAAGACAAACAACAAATGGTTTGAGACCCAAGATAGCATAAGTTATTGGGACGAATTTAATAAGCCAAAAATTGTATGGGGAAATCTTAATCTTTCTGCGACTTATACACTTGCACCAGCCGGAATGATGATAAATGCACCTGCGACAATGATTGTACCTGCAAGCGAAAGTCTTTTATGTATTTTAAATTCAAAGCTTGCGGATTACTATATTCGTAATCTTGGAGTTACAAGAAACGGTGGATATTTTGAATATAAACCAATGTTTATAGAACAACTACCTGTACCTCAAAATATTGATGAAAAACTATTTAAAGATTTTACTGAAAAGGAATTGGACAATGAAGAAAAAATAGACCGCAAAGTATATGAACTTTACGGTCTTAATACAGAGGAGATTTCATTTATTGAAAAAGTCGCTAAACCTTTTTAATATCTAAAGTTATACCCTTTATAAATGAAATTTCTTTATCTGTCAGCTTATAAAGAGAAAACATAAGATTATTGGAATATTCTTCAAAATCAGAAACTGTTATCTTATTGTTTTTAAAGTTATCAAAAACAATAAGATACTTTTCCAATAATTCTTTTTCGGGCTTCGCGACAAGCAACTGCTCAATCGTATATTTTTTCCAACGAACAGTGCCAACACCAGTTGTTGTACCGATTTTTGAGAAAAACCATTCAGAAAGCAATGAATTAAGAGCCGCTAATAGGAATTCTATATTCTCACCGTTCATATAAAATGTTGTTGCTTCTGGCATGAATCGACCTTCAAAATCAAAAGCAAATTTCGATTTATCAGATATTTCTCCCCATACAATTTTTGGCTTAAAGAAATCCTCCATATATGCGCAATTACGCAGATTATACGGCGTATCTCCTTTGTCGGCACGAGTGGAAATTTTATCCCAATATTCGTCAAGATGCTTTTTAATAGCTGGATAATCCTTAATGTCAATTCGAGGAATATTTTTATCTTTCACACCGTTATGAGTATTTATAAGATACAAGTCTGCAAAATTGTATTCATATCTTTTTATATCCCTGCCACGCAAAATCGGTCGTATTAATTCGTCCGTCCGTTGGCGTTCTGCATTTGTCCTGCAATTATTTAAAATCTCCTGTCGCTTTTTGCCTGAGATGATAAATGCATCATTAAAGCCTGTAAGGGCACCTCTATAGATGTTTATATGCCAGTCTTTTAATGGTGTGCCGAGTTTTTCAATTTTTGCCTTTATCCCCTGTTCAATAGGGGATAGTATTACCCAGCTATTAGGGGTATTAAAGTTTAAAGTACTACATTCCTGTTTCACAAAATCGCTCATTTTTTATCATACAGTTTTTTATATCTACAAATTATTTTACTTTTCAACATAAAACGAGCAAGTGTATTTCTATCTACAAAGAGCATCTTTGCAATTTTCCGCTGAGAGATTCCGGCGATAAGTAGCTCGCAAATGATTTCATCTTTTTGATACAACTTATGCTTTATTGGAGAAGTTTTCCGACCTTTTGGTCTGCCTAAAACAATACCTTCATTAACTTTCCGTGCCAATGCTTCTTTGGTTCTCTGACTAATAAGATTTCGCTCAATCTCCGCGCTCAATCCAAATGCAAATGCCAGAACCTTGCTCTGAATGTCATCACCAAGTCTATAATTATCTTTTATCGTCCAAACTTTACATTCCTTGCTCATACAGATATGCAAGATTTCCATAATCATAAACAAATTACGACCTAGTCGTGAAAGTTCTGCACAGATAATCAAATCATCTTTTTGTACCACGTTTAAAAGCTCTCCAAGTTTGCGTTTGTCATAGTTCTTTGTTCCGCTTATAGTCTCTTCAATCCAGCCATCTATATGTAGTTGCTCTTTTGTACAGAATTTGTTAATTTCAAAACGTTGATTTTCTACAGTTTGCTTGTCGCTTGAAACACGAATATAGCCATATATCATTGTATACCTCTATAACTTTTATATTACTATAATATATAGATTTACTATTTTTCATTATGGCTTGCAATACCTCTAGTGCAGAAATAAGCTTTGTCAGCCAATCTCCATCAGTCGCTATAACAACTGCAATATTATAGAAGAAAATCATCGTACAGGTACAAACCTGTGCCCTCCAGGCTTATATGAAAAAGTTCATACAAGCTATATGTACAGATGCATACGGCGATATGCGAGAATGTCCACGGTAATGCGCACAAATATCCACGGCGATGTGTACAAATATCCACGGCGATGTGTACAAATATCCACGGCGATGTGTACGAATATCCACGGCAATGTGTACGAATGTCCACGGCGATGTGCACGAATGTCCACGGCTATACGCATAAATGTCCACGGACTATACGCACAAATATCCATGGGCTATACGCACAAATATCCACGGGCTGTACGCATAAATGTCCACGGGCTATACGCACAAATATCCACGGGCTATGTGCATAAATATCCACGGACTGTATGCGCGGATGCTTACGGCTATCTTGCGTCAATGCAAATGCCTAGAAACAGCTTGCCAGCCTTTACCTAAGCTGGCTGCCAAGCAGTTTTCCCTGGACTTCTGACAGGGTTTTTCTCGCTATTAGTCACAGTTTTACCCCATTTTCATACAAATATTCAGGCGAAATATCTATTCGGCTGTCCCACACCGCAGTCCCATATTCCAGTTTTACGGTATCAAAAAAAGACTTGCTTTTTAGTGGTTTGTATATATTTTTTTCCAACAAAACGGAGCAGTCAAACATCTTCTTTTCTCCATTTTCAAAAGTAACAAGAAGCTTGTAATTGTCTTTAGGTTCAACCGCATAGGCATAAACAACCATAAATAAACACTCCTATTGCAGTGGCTTGATTCTATAAAGCTCTTCTCGTGGGCATAAGTTTTTTCACAAAAGCACACCCACAAGTGTTACTTAATCTTACTCAAATTTCCCTTTCAAATTCACTAGCTTTTACTTGAAAAAACTTATCCACATCCATTCCGCACATCTCAGTACACCGTTGACATTTCAGCGTCTAAAATCCTGCTGAGATTGAACAGTTCATAAAGCGGCATGTTCAAAAGACCATCGTTAAGCTTTATGTCGCGGAGTGATGTCCGCACCGCTATTTTAGGAGTATATTTGTTTCTGAATACTTTAAGGCTCTGGGCGTGTACGTTAAGACCTGCCTTTGCTTCCACAGGGACAATCATATTTTTTCGGGAGAAGATAAAGTCAACCTCACTTGTTGCGCCTTCCGACCAATAGTAAACGCTCTGCGCAATTTTCTGCACGGAAAGTTCCTGCAGAACAAACTGCTCCGTAAGGCTTCCGTTGAATTCCGAAAAAATCTGTTCATTTTCAATTATGACAGCAGATTCAATTTCGCACATCGTTCTAAGAAGCCCTACATCAAGATGATAGATTTTAAATGCTTTCAAATCTTCATAAGCCTTAAGAGGAAGCCTTCCGCCACTTACGAGAGAAATTTTTCTGATTACGCCCGAATCCCTGAGCCACAAAAGCGCACCTTCATATTCACGCGCTCTTGCACCTTCCTTTGCAACCCCATAGACAAACTTTTTGTTTTCTTTGGCAAGCTGGCTCGGTATTGAATCCCACACATGATGAATTTTGGGGACCAAGCTTTTAGGCGCGTGCTTTGAAAAGTCATTCCTATAAGACTCCAGGATTTCCCGCTGCACTTCTTCTACAGCATAAAAATCCTTACTGTCAATCCAGTGCTGGACAGCCCTCGGCATCCCGCCAACAATGAAATACTTTTTCAGATAGTCACAGAGCTTATCTTTTATAAACTCAGGCTGACTTTCCATAAAGTTTTTTTCCAAATTTTGTAAAAGCAAGTCTTCGCCGTTTGCAAGCAGAAATTCCTTAAAAGAAAGAGGCTCGATCCTTAAAAAATCAACCTTTCCGACAGGAAACGAAGTCCCCTCATGCAATGTCACTCCTAAAAGCGAACCTGCGCAGCAGATTGCAAATTCCTTCGCATTCTCTGCAAAGTATTTCAGAGATGTGAGTGCGTTCGGACACTCCTGCACTTCATCAAAAATAATCAAAGCAGTCTGGCTTTCGATTTTCTTACCATGAAAAGTCGAAAGGTATTCGATTATCCTGTCCGCCGAAAGTTGTCCGTTGAATATGCCCTTAAGGTTCTGAGATTCCTCAAAGTTTATGTAACAGACATCATTAAAACATTGGCGACCAAATTCCTTTAGAAGCCAAGTTTTTCCGACCTGCCTTGCGCCCAAAAGAATCAGCGGGAGCCTGTCAGTTTTATTTTTCCATTCTTTCAATTCTTCCAATGTGCTTCTGTACATGATTCTATTTTATCACAAAAATCAAACCGTGAAAACAGATGTTTTACACATTTTAACAACCTTGAATAGGCAAAATAATCACAAATACCAAATCATTGAGCTTCTAAGATTTCGCTCAATCTCCGCGCTCAATCCAAATGCAAATGCCTGGAAACAGCTTGCCAGCCTTTACCTCCCTACACCGTCACCTGCATCACGATATTCTGCGGAGAGATGCTGGCGAGAGCTGAGCCATACCTCATCTTCATGGGTTTTGCAAGGCGGATTATCTTTGCCGCAAGCGCACGGATATGCCCGACCTTTTCAAGCCCCGCATTTCCGCAAATTTTTGCTTCAGGACTTTCAATGCATGCAAGAATTGCGTACTTGTCGTGAGGATTGTACGGTTCTGCCTGTACAATAGTTTCAAGCGATGCATAAAAGTCATGCTTTGCACGGCGGATTTTCTCCGCATGGCAAAGCAAGACATCCACCGCCAGATTGTCACAAAGACGGTCAAGGACTTCGGGAGCGGCATTCCAGCTATAATACTGCGTTCCCACAAGCGGCAGCGTGACTGTGCAAGAAGTCTCCTTAAAATAGCGGATGAAAGCCTGTTCAAGACTTTCACGCGACTGGTCAAGGTCCATCTTTTTCTGAGCGGTATTGAACACGAGCGGAATGCTATCGGGAATAATATTTTCCATGCATCCGAAACACAAAGAAAAAAGAATCTCTACACTCAAATCTTCTATTATATACTGCGAAACCCGGGCGAACTTTTCAAACGTCTTCCTGCGCCGAAGATACAGCGTGCCTGCGAGCAGGGAATCCTTTGCCTCAACAGCAGCAAGCAAAGCCCCCACGTGGACAAGATACTCAAAGGTATCCGCATCTGACACATCAACGCCATCTGCCACGAATATGCGCGGGGTCATATTCATAGCATCAGCAAGGAACACATACCAGCACGGCGAAAAATACGCGCTTCCCGCAAGCTCCTGATACGCCCCCACATCATACGCACCGCTTTCAAGCTTTCCCGCAAAATCGAGCTGACCCGTGCGGCTTTTCGTAAACTCAAACCACGACTTTCCGCATTTAACAAGAATCTGTTTGTCCATACTATTCCTCCCTGCCCGCATTTTTTATCCTTTGCAAGCCTATGAAAAAAATTTCAGGTAGACAGAGCCGTCTTCCTTCTGCTCCATAATCTGGTCTTTATGCCATTCACGCTCAAGAACGTAGTTTGCCATTTTGGAATCAAAAAGAAGCGCAAAATCTTCAGGAACGGCAAATTTTTCGTCTGTTATCTTTACGTCTTTAAAACGTGATAAGGGCAAAAATGCGCTTATCGTTTACCGCATGGTCAAAACCGAAGGAGCATTGTATCTGCCGCGAAGGAATTCTATGTCGCGCAAAATGGTGTGGCGGCTAACACCATGTTTTTCCATCAAATAAGCGATGCTCGGATACATCCCCGAGCGGATATCTTCATCCTGAATGTACGCACCAATGCCTACTGCATTTCCTTTACTAGGGCAATATATAATTCGCAACGGCAGATGGTGGGCATCACGGGCTTTGACATTGGGCTTGACGGAATTGCGGAGGCAGTCAAGGACATAAACATCTCTCCAAACGGGACATTCTGTATCATCGATACGGATGGACGCTACGTTACAAGCGACAATCAAGCATACGTTATGGACGAAAAGCATCTGTTCTTTGAACCTCTGGGAATGACGTTCGATGAGGCCGACAAAAAATACTTTACCGGCGGTGATGCAGTCATTGAAGGCAGCCGCTACTACGTAGCGAAGGCAATCGGCATTACGCCTTGGTTTGTAGCAGCATACGGTCCGATGTCCGACTTTACAGGAACGATTAACTTCTGGGCACGCTTCATTATCGGGGTCATCATCGTGATGATTCTTGCGAACGTTGTCTGGAACGGTTACAGCCAAACCAAGACAAACGTAAAGGAAAGCAAGGTGAGCGGGCAGCTCGTCACGGAGGTACAGAACCTCGTGGTTGCGGCAAAGGAGAACGCTGCCACGAGTCAGGATCAGAGCGCGGCGGTGAAGGAAATTGTTGCCACGATGACGGATAACAACGCGCTTTCGGAGAATATATCAAGCAAAATCAAGGATGTGGCGAGTCTTGCCGGTAAAACGAGCACAGATGTCACCGGTGGCGTAGCGTTCCTTGCTGATAATGTGAAGCAGCTCAACGAGATTGCCACTGCCAACTCGCAGACCATTGGCGGCATAAAGTCGCTCGGTGAAAAAATCGACAATATCTGGGACATCGTAACGCTCATCAACAGCGTAGCGGACCAAGCCAAGATAATCGCCTTCAATGCGGAGCTTGAGGCTTCTAGCGCGGGAGAGGCAGGCAAGAACTTCCACATCGTTGCAACAGAGATCCGCCGTCTGGCTGATGGCATTATCGACGGCACCAGAGAGATAAAGGAGCGGATTACTGAAATCCAGCAGAGTAGCGACAGCCTAATCTTAGCTAGCGAGAGCGGAACGGAGAAGATAAACTCGGGCGTGAACAGTGCGGCTGCGCTTTCACAGCGCTTTGAAAGCATAAAGAATGCATCAGAGATTACCGCCGCAAGTGCGAGTGATATAACGCAGATAATCCAGCAGCAGGTGGCGGCCAGCGAGCAGATTCTCATCACACTCAAGCAGATTGCGGCAGGCGTTGAAAACTTCACAGCCGCTACGGACAACATCTCGGCTTCGTCCATAAAGTTGCGGCAGATAGCCGATGGACTTCAACAGCTAAAAAGCGAAAACGGTGACAAGCTTGCTTCTTAGCTCTTACCGCGTCAAAGGCGGTGATTATGCTGAGAAAATTAAGCGCTATGTGCCGAAAAATGTGAAATTGTGATTTTTATTGCTTTTTTACATTTTTTCATATATGCTGAATGCATGGGGCGAAAGATTGTCAGGGAGCTTGTTGCATGGAAGAACTCACAGGATAGAAAGCCCCTTGTCCTGTAGGGGGCAAGGCAGATAGGAAAGACCTATATTGTGAGTTCTTTTGCACAGGCGGAATATGCGAATGCCGTCTACTGCAATTTTGAAAGGGGAAAGCAGCTTTCATCCCTCTTTACTGACTTGACTCCATCTGTGCTGCTTGCCAAGCTTGAAGCTTACAAGCGGCGCAAGATAATGCCAGAAAAAACGCTGATTATTTTCGATGAGATTCAGGCTTGTCCAGAGGCAATGACTTCCCTTAAGTATTTCTGCGAGGAGGCGAAGGAATATCATGTCATTGCGCTTGGTTCTCTGCAAAGACACGTCTTGTTTATCGCAATATAAGTACGCAGCTTGCAAAAGAGAACCGCAAGTTTCAGTACAAGACTCAGTAAGGATTTCTGCAAAAAATTTTGGCTTTGAAAACAAGATAAAGTCCGTCCCGCTTTACGTGGTGTTCTGCATGAAGCGTGAGCTGGCAGATGCTTTTTGCTGATATTGAACGGGAATGGCAATGTTGTTGATGAGAAATGCGCAGCAGCGAGGTGAGTAGTTGTACATATAGCTCGTGGACATTCGTGCATATAGCCTGTATGACTTTCCGTGCATAGCCTAGCAACAAGGTTGCTCTACAGGAGCCTCTGTATTGTTGCTGATGCGCACAATCATCTCTTCGATGGGAGCTTTTAATTCCACTGGCAAACGCTCGAGGGAGTCTATTGTCTTTTTGTTTTTCAAATATAGATTTGCTTCGCTTTGAAGGGCTGCGTCCTTTTTGGAATCCTGAAATTCTTTTTTATCTCTGATTTCCAGTGCCTCGGAGCCAAGCAGGTATTCAACTGAGACATTCAGCACTTTTGCCACCTTGATGGCAGTATCTGCTCCGGGCATACTGTCACGCTCAAGCCCCAATCCTATGCCCTGATAGGCGATATTTGCCCGAAAAGCCAGCTCCTTGCGTGATAGACCTTGATAAACGCGCTCGTTTTCCACATTTTTCCAGAATCCCATGAAAATAAAATTACTACAATAGTATTGCAAAACTACTTGATTTACTACTATAGTTGTATTATACTACTATAGTAGTAAGCGCTATGAGTTGTTGAAACTATAGTAGTTTTCTGCTGACATTAGCTTCTACTAAACCATATCTGTGATTGCAGAGTGGGGCGGGGGAGCGTCCTTCCTCTTTTTCTTCCGGCAGGTGCCATCGTGCAAGGAAGGCTGTGCTTTGAAAAGAATAAAATTCTTTTCAAATGAAAAGTCTTCTTCTTTTTGCAGCGTGTTGTACGTGTGTGTCCTGCCGTGTATTGAAAGAAACTCTTCTTATGCAAAAATGTATATTCCTAGACCGCGACGGCACGATAAACGCCGATACGCACTACCTTTATAAGGTAAAGGATTTCTCCTTCCTCCCCGGCGCCATAGAGGGTATGTCCTTGTTACGGCAGGCGCGCTTTATTCTGATAATCATTACGAACCAGTCGGGGGTAGCGCGGGGAATGTTTACGGAAGAAGCATATCTTTCATTGAATGGCTGGATGTTTTCTGAGCTGAAGAAGTCAGGAATAGACATAGCGGCGGCATATTACTGCCCCCATCATCCTGAGGCAGCGGTGGCAAGATACCGTGCCGCCTGTGACTGCAGGAAGCCCGGGCTCGGCCTGTTCAAAAAGGCGATGGCGGATTTTTCTATAGACGCATCCCGCTCCTGGGCTGTCGGCGACAGGATGCGCGACGTGGCGGTGTGCGGCAGCTTTCCTGTCAAGGGAGTGGTGCTGTATAGCGAAAGCAGCACCCGCGAGGGGAATGTGTGGCGGATAAAGGGTGGGCTGAAAGAGGCCGCTGAAAAAATAGTAAGGAACGGTTTCGTATGAAACGCTGGATTGCAGAGATTATCGATGAAAAAATAGCCCTGCTTGAAAGACTCGGCGAAGGCTATGTGGCGCTTGCAGAAGGCGCGGGGGAAAGGCTTGCCTCCGTCCTTAAAAATGGCGGCAAGATACTGCTTGCGGGGAACGGCGGGAGCGCGGCAGACGCGCAGCATTTTGCGGGCGAGATAGTCGGGCGCTTTACGATGGAACGGAAAAGCCTTCCCGCGCTGTCGCTGTGCGTGGATCCCTCGGTCATGACCTGCATAGGCAATGACTACGGCTATGGCGAGGTCTTTGCCCGCCAGCTGGAGGGCATAGGGCGCAGCGGCGATGCCTTTGTCGCCATCTCCACGAGCGGCAATTCGGAGAACCTTGTAAGGGCGCTCAGGGCTGCGAAAGCAAAAGGAATGGCAACGGTTGGCTTTCTGGGCAGGGACGGGGGAAAGATGAAGCCGCTCTGCGATTTCCCCCTCATCGTTCCTTCAAGCTCCACGCCGCGCATACAGGAAACGCATACGCTCACCGTGCACATCTTGTGCCAGCTCATAGAGCAGGAGCTGTTCGGCGGAGAGGGCGGAAGATGAGCCTGTCTGAAGCCTTCATCGAAAAGATACAGGACGGCTTCCCCCTGAAGCGGATTCTTGTGCTGGGCGACCTGATGGTTGACGAGTACATCATCGGGAAGGTAAGCCGCATCTCGCCGGAGGCTCCCGTCCCCGTGCTGGCTTTCAGGGAGCGCCGGCTGGAGGCGGGAGGTGCGGCAAACGTGGCGCACAATGTCCGCACGCTCGGCGCCGCCGTCGGCATGGTGGGCATTGCGGCAGATGATGAGAGCGGGAACTGGCTTCGCAGCCGCCTGGGGCAGTCTGGGATTGCGGTGGATGGCGTGTATGCAGAACAGGGCCGCCCCACTACGCTCAAGACCCGTTTTGCCACAAAGGGGCAGCAGCTTATCCGCGTGGACAATGAGGATGCCCGCTGCATTACGGAAGAAAGCCAGAAGAAGATACTCGCCTACTTGAAAGAAGCCGTGTCCGGCTGTGATGCGGTAATCCTTTCCGATTACAGGAAAGGGCTGTTTGGCAGCGCGGATTTTGTCCGGAAGATAATCGGGCTGTGCAGACGGCATGGAGTCATAACTGCCATAGACTCGAAGAGCCGTGATATAGAGGCATTTAAGGATGCGGACTTTGTGAAGCCGAACAATCTGGAGCTGGAAGCAGCTGTCGGCATAAAGATAGAGGATGACGGCACCCTTGACCGCGCCGGAAGGATGTATCTGGAAAGGTCTCAGGCGGGGGCGCTCGTCGTCACCCGCGGAGCGAAGGGCATATCGGTCTTTGAGCCGGGAAAGGAGAGGCAGGACTTTGCATCGCGGGCGGTGCAGGTCTTTGATGTGACGGGAGCGGGGGATACCGTCATCAGCACGGTGTCGCTGGGGATGGCATGTGGGCTTGCCCTGTGCGAGGCGGTGCAGCTGGCGAATCTTGCGGCGAGCGTGGTCATAGCGAAGACCGGCACCGCCGCCGTCACGCGGGAGGAGCTTCTCAGGCGGATAGCGGCGGAAGGGCAGGAAGGATGAGCGGAAAGATTGTGTCGCTTGCGGAGCTTTCCGCTATAGCGGAAGATGTGCGGCGAAATGGTCAGAGGCTTGCCGCTACGAGCGGGTGCTTTGACATTCTGCACGCGGGGCACGTGAGCTACCTGCAGGAGGCGCGGGAAAAGGCGGACATCCTTGTGGTTATGCTCAACAGCGACAGCTCGGTGCGGCGGCTTAAGGGCAGCGAACGCCCCGTTGTTCCCGAAAGGGAGCGGGCCGCCGTCCTTGCCGCTCTGGCGTGTGTGGATTACGTCTGCATATTTGGCGAGGATACGCCCTGCTCTGCGTATATGCAGTTCAAGCCTGACATCGTAGTCAAAGGCGGCGATTATGCGGGGAAGCATATTCCGGAGATGGATGCCGTGGCGCAGTACGGGGGGACTGTGGCGTATGTCTCCCTTGTGGCGGGGTGCTCCAGTACGAATATTATTGAGAAAATTAAGCGCTATGTGCCGAAAAATGTGATTTTTATTGCTTTTTTACATTTTTCCATTTCTTAAAAATATAAATAAATTGAAATTGCTCAATCCTATAAAAAACGAATATTTATTTTTAATATAACGTAACTATTCAGCACCCCTAGCTACTATATATAGTGTTTATTTGAGTAATAAACCATATATATTGTGGCTTCCTTTGTTTTTCTCTAAAATTCAGACCTTTTATTCCTTATATCAGGACAGTTTTTTTATAAGAGAACGCTATATATAGCGTACTTTCAGCGTTTTACAATGCATGTAGGTACTGAATAGTTACAATATAACTAAGAATTGAAAAAGAAGAAGATTATGAAAGCACTGATATTAGCTGGTGGAATGGGCACCCGTCTCGGCGAAGAAACGGCGCTTATCCCCAAGCCCATGGTGGAAATCGGCGGCTATCCGATTCTGTGGCACATAATGAAGATATACTCATATTACGGCTATAACGATTTTGTGATACTCACGGGTTACAAGGGGCACGTCATAAAGGAATACTTCCTGAACTACTACGACCGCTACAGCGATATGACCATAGACCTGTCGAAAAACGATGTGCAGATACATAAGATGCGCACGGAGCCGTGGACGGTGACGATGCTCTATACCGGGCAGGAGACGATGACGGCGGGGCGTATCAAGCGGGCGCAGAGGTATGTCGGTGCGGAGCCGTTCATGCTGACCTACGGCGACGGCGTGTCGGACGTGGACATAGGCAGGCTTGTTGATTCCCACGCAAAGTCCGGCAGGTTGGTGACTCTTACGGCAGTAAAAGCAGACGGACGTTTTGGAACGCTGGATATTTCATCGGACGGAACGATAAGCCAGTTCCAGGAGAAGCCGAGCGATACATGGATAAACGGAGGCTTCTTTGTCTGCGAGAGCGGGGCTTTTGATTATATCGGTGACGATGCAGACAATATGATGTGGGAGCATGCTCCGCTACAGAATCTTGCAAAGGACGGTCAGCTCCACGCCTACCGGCACGGGGGCTTCTGGCACCCCATGGACATGCTCAAGGATAAGAATGACTTGAATAAGCTATGGGCATCCGGCAAAGCGCCGTGGAAAGTGTGGGAAAAATAAAAAACTTCTTCCTGTTTAAGGGTGCTACTTGTGAACTTCTCATTTTATAAAGGAAAGCGTGTGTTCCTGACGGGGCACACGGGCTTCAAGGGGACGTGGCTCTCGCGCATCCTGCTGCTTGCGGGGGCGGAAGTCACGGGATATGCGCTCGAGCCGCCGACGGAACCAAGCCTTTTCGCCCAGACGGGAACGGAAAGGCAGATGGATTCTATAATTGCCGATATCCGCGACGGCGGGAATCTGAAAGAGGCGGTGCTGAAGGCAAAGCCGGACATCGTGCTCCACCTCGCAGCCCAGCCCATCGTGCGGACATCGTACAGGGACCCCGCCGGAACGTATGAAAGCAACGTGATGGGCACGGTGAACGTACTGGAGGCAGTCCGCGCCTGCAGCACTGTGAAGTCCTTTGTGAACGTGACGACCGACAAGGTCTACCTCAACCGGGAATGGCCGTGGGGCTACCGGGAAAATGAGGAGCTCTGCGGATTCGACCCGTATTCAAACTCAAAGTCCTGCTCGGAGCTGGTGACGTACAGCTACCGGAACTCCTTCTTTGCGGAGGAAGGCTCCCCCGCGATAAGCACGGCGAGGAGCGGGAACGTCATCGGCGGCGGGGACTATGCGGCGGACAGGATCATTCCCGACTGCATACGCGCGGCCGAGGGCGGGAAAGAAATAATCCTGCGGAATCCAAATTCTACACGTCCGTATCAGCATGTGCTTGAGTGCTTGCGTGGATATTTGACACTTGCTAAAGCACAGTATGAAGATAAATCGTTTGTCGGTTCATATAACTTCGGACCAGATAACGAAAGTTGCGTTACGACTGGTGAGCTTGCAACATTGTTCTGTGAGAACTGGGGTGACGGTGCAAGATGGAAAAATGTAAGCGAAGCAAACGCACCGCACGAAGCGAACTTTCTTAAGCTTGACTGCTCAAAGAGCAAAAGTGTACTCGGTTGGTACCCACAGTGGGGAATCCGTGATGCAATGGAGAAAATCGTTGAGTGGGAGAAAGCCGTACTGGGCGGAAAATCCGCCGCAGAAGTGACGGACGGACAGATAAAGGAATACTTTGCAATATAGGGCGCCGTAAGGAATTATATATGTTTGAAAACAAATCAAAAGAAGAAGCGACAAAAGAGATACTGGAAAGCGTAAGGGAATATTACACGCAGTTTATGCAGAAGCCCGCATACAGGGACGGCGACCGCATAGCCTACGCGGGCCGCGTGTTCAACGAAAAGGAGATGATGAACCTTGTCGATTCGTCACTGGATTTCTGGCTCACGAGCGGGCGCTATACGGAGCAGTTTGAAAAGAATCTCGGCGAATACCTCGGCACTCCCTTTGTGTCGTTCGTGAACTCCGGCTCCTCCGCGAACCTGCTCGCGTTCATGGCGCTCACGTCCCCGCTTCTGGAAGAACGGCAGGTTCAGCGCGGAGACGAGGTTATCACTGTCGCCTGCGGCTTCCCGACCACCGTCACCCCGATTTTGCAGTACGGGGCCGTCCCCGTCTTCGTTGACGTGACCATCCCGCAGTACAACATCGACGTGTCGCAGCTGGAGGAGGCATATTCCCCGAAGACAAAAGCGGTGATGCTGGCGCATACGCTCGGAAATCCGTTCGACTTGAAGGCTGTCACAGCGTTCTGCAGGAAGCACAGCCTGTGGCTCATCGAGGACAACTGCGACGCGCTCGGCTCGGAATACACGCTTGACGGGAAAACGTACAAGACGGGCACGGTGGGGGACATCGGGACGGGCAGCTTCTATCCGCCGCACCATATAACGACGGGCGAGGGCGGGGCGGTGTATACAAGGAACCCGCTGCTGCACAAAATCATCCGGTCGATGCGCGACTGGGGGCGGGACTGCGTGTGCCCTTCCGGCAAGGACAACCTGTGCGGGCACCGCTTTGACAGGCAGTACGGGACTCTTCCGTCCGGCTACGACCACAAGTACACCTACAGCCATTTCGGATACAACCTGAAGGCGACGGACATGCAGGCGGCGGTCGGCTGTGCGCAGCTGGAGAAGTTCCCTTCTTTCGTGGAACGAAGAAAATGCAACTGGAAACGCATTTATGACGGATTGCAATGTGTTCAGGACAAGTTGATTCTGCCCGAGCCGGTGGAGGACTCTTCTCCTAGTTGGTTCGGCTTCTGCATCACTTGCAGGGATGGCGTGGGCCGCAACGAACTTGTGAAGAAGATAGAGGCACAGAACATCCAGACCCGCGCGCTGTTCGCGGGGAACCTGACGCGGCATCCGTGCTTCGACCAGATACGGGGGACGGGGGCATACCGCGTCGCCGGGGAGCTTGCCGTGACGGACCGCATCATGCGGGACACGTTCTGGGTGGGGGTGTACCCGGGGATGACGGATACGATGCTGGACAGGATGATAAAGATAATCAGAGCAGTTCTATAATATTATATTTTGGAGGAAAGAAATATGCATGTTTTTATCACTGCGGAGATAGGAATCAACCATAACGGCGACATCAAGCTGGCGAAAAAGCTTATCGATGTGGCAGTTATTGCCGGCTGTGATGCCGTGAAGTTCCAGAAGCGCACTGTAGATAAGGTGTACACGAAGGAATACCTTGATGGACCGCGGGAGAGTCCGTGGGGGCATACTCAGCGGGCCCAGAAAGAAGGGCTGGAATTCGGCAGGAACGAGTATGATGAAATCGACAGGTATTGCAGGGAAAAAGGAATCGCCTGGTATGCCTCGGCGTGGGACGTGGATTCCCAGAGATTTCTACAGCAGTATAACCTGAAGTACAACAAGGTTGCATCTGCAATGCTTGTGCGGGACGAGCTGCTGGAGCTTATTGCAGCGGAAGGCAGGTATACGTTTATCGCGACCGGCATGAGTACACTGGAAGAAATTGATCACGCAGTGGAAATCTTTAGAAAGGCAAACTGTCCATTTGAATTAATGCACTGCAACAGCACGTATCCCATGGCGGCTGAAGATGCAAACCTGCGCCTTATAAAGACATTGGGAGACAGGTACAGATGCAGGGTCGGGTACAGCGGGCATGAAAATGACATTCTGGTAAGTACCTGCGCCGTGGCAACGGGGGCGACTTCAATAGAGCGCCATATCACACTTGACAGGACAATGTATGGCTCCGACCAGAAGGCGTCTATAGAGCCGTATGAGCTTTGCGCGCTCGTCAAAAATATCCGTGAAGTGGAAAAGATGCTTGGAAGCGGCGAAAAGGTCTTGTCTCCCGCAGAGGAAGCGACAAAGAAAAAGCTAAGGGGCTGATGTGGAAACAATAGAGCTTGTAGTCTTCGACATAGACGGGGTGATTACCGATGGGTCGATGATTATAGATTCAAAGGGTACAGAACTTAAGCAGCTTAATCTTAAGGATGTGGATGCGATATTTGAGCTCCACAGGAGGGGGTACAAGCTCGCGGCCATCACCGGAGAGGACACTCCTATAGTCGATTATTTTGAGAAACGATTCCCGTGGGAGTATTTTTACCGCGGCAGCAAGACGAAGCAGGGAGCGATGGAGCAGATAGAGGGAAGCACCGGCATAGGCCGGAGCCATATCTGCTATGTCGGCGATGGGAAGTATGACGTTGAACCGCTGCTGTATGCGGGGCTGGGAGTCTGCCCGTCTAACGCCATAGACAAAGCCAGGAATGCTGCCGATATGATACTCCATAACGAAGGCGGGAAGGGGTGCATCTGGGAGCTTTTGCAGATACTGGAAGACTACAATGCCGGAGACACGGCGCCCAATTATTTTTACCGGCGGCTTGAGGAACATGCCGCCATCTTTAAGAAGATAGCGACGGATCAGGAACTGATGAAAACGGTCATGGAAGTTGGCGATCGCATCATCGGGATCTTTAAGGCAGGGGGCGGTCTTTTTCTGTGCGGCAACGGGGGAAGTGCGGCGGATGCACAGCACATCGCTACGGAATTTGTGAGCCGGTTCTACCGGGAACGGCCCGGGCTAAATGCCGAGGCCCTTACCGTCAATACATCCACACTGACGGCGGTGGGCAATGACTATAATTTTGAGAGGATTTTTTCAAGGCAGCTTGAGGCAAAGGCAAGACCGGGCGATTTGGTGATCGGTATATCCACCAGTGGCCGCAGCAAGGACGTAGTGGAGGCGCTTAGGTATGCGGAGAAGAACCATATTGTTACCGTGCTGCTTACGGGCGGATATGACATTCCCGAAAACGAGAGGATCGGCGACTATATAATCAAGGTTCCGGCAAGAATTACGCCACGAATCCAGGAGGCTCATATTTTTATAGGCCATGTAATTGCGGAATATGTGGAATGGAGGATGTTTGGAAAAAATGAAGGTTAAGCTGTCAGACTATGTATTTAAATTCCTCCGGGAAAAAGGAGTAGCGCATGTCTTTATGCTTCCCGGCGGAGGGGCCATGCACCTGTGCGACTCCTTGGGCACGTCTGGAATAGAATATATTCCCTTCCTCCATGAGCAGGGAGCTGCCATAGCGGCAGAAGCCTACGGGCAGCACACCAACACGCCCGGAGTCCTGTTAGTGACGTCAGGACCGGGCGGTACGAACGCCATCACCGGAGTGACGGCCGGATGGATTGATTCAACGCCGATGTTCGTCATATCCGGACAGGCAAAGCGCTCTGATCTGGTCGGGAACAAGGGGGTAAGGCAGATTGGCTCTCAGGAAGTTCAGATAGTGCCGATGGTCACTCCTGTCACAAAGTTTGCCGTACAGGTTTTAGAACCCGAAAAGATAAAATATTATATGGAAAAAGCATGGCATGAGGCGACGGCGGGAAGGCCGGGGCCCGTGTGGCTTGATATCCCCCTTGACGTGCAGGGGGCACAGGTTGAGCCGGAGTCATTGGAAGGCTTTGTCCCCGATGAAGAAAAGTCCTCTCTGGCGGCTAAGAAGGCCGCCGGCAAAGCCCTGCAGCTTTTAAGCACGGCAAAGAAACCGCTGGTGTTGGCAGGAAATGGAATAAAGCTTTCAAATGCCGCAGGGCACTTTAAGGCACTGGTCCATCTGCTGGGCATTCCCGTGCAGACAACCTGGAAGACTATAGATATGCTTGGCGAAGATGACATGCTGTATGCGGGGCATCCGGGAATAATGGGTGACAGGGGCGCAAACTTTATCCTGCAGGAAGCAGACTTCCTTTTATCAATAGGCTCCCGCCTGGATACAAGCATTACGGCCTTTAACGATGAGCATTTTGCATATAAGGCCCGGAAAGTGATTGTCGATATTGACGGGCACGAGCTGGACCGCATGGGCATTCCGGATTCGGACAGATTCTGCTGCGACGCCTGTGATTTTATCCATGAGATGATGGATTTGTGCCGCCAGAAATCCTTCGGGCAGAAGGCGGAATGGACATCATGGCTTGGCTGCTGCAAAAGTCTGAGAGAGAAATATCCCGTAGTGACGGAAGCGCATAAAAATCATGAGGGGACAGTATCCGCATATTATTTCATTGACGTATTATGTGATCTCTTAAAGCCGGATGACGTAGTGGTTCCAGAAAGCTCCGGGGGTGCGGGGGAGATAACGTATCAGGCGTTTCGTCTGAAGGAAGGCCAGAAGATGAAGAATGCGGCAGGGCTGGGGTCAATGGGCTTCGGGCTGCCGTATGCGATAGGCTCATGCATTGCGAACAATAGGCGGCGCACAATCCTTATCAACGGTGACGGGGCGTTCCAGCTGAACATCCAGGAGCTGGAGAGCCTGCACCGTCTGAATCTGCCGGTCAAGATGTTTATATGGTGCAACGAAGGATATGCAAGCATACGTGCTATGCAGCGAAATAATTTTGAGGGGCGGTATGTAGGAAGCAGCGCGGAAAGCGGCCTTACGATTCCAGATCTGGTAAAAGTAGCCGCCGCATACGGATTTAAAACAGTCCGGATAAAAGACAACCGGGAGCTTGATGCGGTACTCCCGTCAGTGATGGCGGATAATATGCCCGTGCTGTGCGTGGTGCATGTGGATCCGAATGAGACCGTGTTGCCTCGGGTCAGGGCGTATGTAGGGGCGGACGGGCAGATTAAGTCAGGCCTTTTAGAGAAGATGACCCCAGAAATAGTATCTTGAGAGGCTCCCGGCGGAAGGGTTGATTACTTGGCTTAAAAGTGCTAGTCTATGAGTTTATGAAGAAGATAGAAGAGCTTTCAAAGGTGAAGGGAGATGCTTTCGACTATTATTCCAAGGCTGCTGATACCGGGTTGTTTGAAAAGATTTTTATAGTTGATGAAGTCCTTGCCAATATCAAAAAAGCTGATGCCTATTTTTTAATTGGCGAAAAAGGTTCTGGAAAGACAGCTTATTCTGTATATATTTCTCGTAATGAAAAAGCTGACATTGACAGCAGCATAGTACTTGTTCAAAATACTCTGTACCAAAAATTCATTAATATGAAACAGCAAAAAATGCTTGGCCTTTCGGAGATGAAAGACGTATGGATAAACCTGCTCTATCTTATTCTTGCAGAACGTCTTAAGCTTTTATACGCTAAAAGGCTGCTTGGTGGCTTAAAAACTCGCGGATTGACAAAAGCGATTGAGGAATTCTATAGCAATGCTTTTAAGCCAGAGCTTGTCAATGCGTTTGAATTTGTTGACAATGCAAGTTCTTCTATAAATGCAATGATAAATGCCGGGGTCTTTAGTATGGAAGGAAGCGGCGGTATCCAGCAGCAAAAAAAATATGTTGAACAGAGCTATCAGATTAGCCTGATGAAAATCAGGGACGGGTTTGAAAAAACCTTTGAAGAATTCTCCCTTTCCAGACCGTATATACTCTTTGTTGATGGTGTTGATGCACGGCCTTCAGAAATTGAGAGTTCTGTGTACTTTGACTGCATTTCATCTTTGATAAATGCTGTTTTGGAAATCAACAGTACTGTTCTTGCGGAAAAGCACATAAAAATCATGCCTCTTATGCGCCCTGATGTCATGTACAGGCTTTCCGTGCACAATATGAACCAGAAATTAAGGGAAAATACTGTTTTGCTTACCTGGGAGACAACATACAGGGATTATGTCCGCTCTAAACTATTCAAAATAGCCGATAACTATTTTTCTAAGCAGCAGGATAAGGTCTATGAATTTGAACAATGTTGGAATCATTATTTTCCTTATTCTGTCAAGAGCAGAAGAGGAACCGATGATAATCCCTTCATTGAATTCCTCCGTTATTCGACTTATAAGCCGAGGGACGTTTTGACCATGTTGAATGAAATGGTTGAAGCGACACGGGGCGACAGTTTTTCGAAGCAAGATTTTCTGTCAATGTTGGCAAATTATTCCCACTATGTAGAAGGAGAACTCAAGGATTACCTTTTGATTTATATGAGTGATGATAATTTTGCCGATTTTAGAGGTTTCTTTGTCAATTTTGCCGGACACCGTGATTTTGACTACGATTTCTTTAAAAGGACCCATTTGGCATATATAAAATACCTGCATGAATTGGGCAGGCCTGTTCCCCCTGGAATGAGCACAGCCCAAGAAGCCTTGCAGCTCTTATATGATGCCAATATAATTGGTTACAAAGAAATGCGAAATAGTTTTCGGATGTATTGGTCATATAAAGAACGAAGTTATGCGAATATGCGCCCTCCCGTAAAACTGGGAGGAAATTATGTGTTCCATCTGGCCTATGCAAAAGCTTTTGATATATTGTGATTCATCTCAATGAATACTATGCAGCCTGAGGGCTTGTTCTGCATGAATCTTTTAGATAGTGGTAAGTCCTCAAAATCAACGGTGACGGGGCGTTCCAGCTGAACATCAGGAGCTGGAGAGTCTGCACCGTCTGAATCTGCCGGTCAAGATGTTTATATGGTGCAACGAAGGAATCAAATTAAAGACTGATATATTATAAGACAAAATCAATGATACGGAGAAACTATATAAACGTCTGTATAATAAAGAGTACAGCTTTGCGGGATATACCGCATACCTAGAAGAATTGAAAACTCTCCCTTTTGGTGAAGATTCCAAAATCTATTTGTACGAAGATTCCGTTAGGCTTAATATTACCTACAAGGAGAAACTTTTTTATATCTTGGATGTACAATCTAAGTGCAACAAGAGTAGAAGTTACCACAGAAAACCTCTATAATGAAGTTGCAAAACCGACAAAACAGAGGGTTTCCATGGCAAACTACAAGCATCTTACCATAGAACAGAGGGAGCGTCTATACCTTGCAAGAAACAAGGGCGAGAGTATGGCCATGATTGCCGCCGAGCTAGGGGTGGACAAGTCAACTGTCTCCAGAGAACTCGGAAGAAATGGGGGGCTGAAGAGTTATTCCCCGTCATCCGCGCAGAAATCCTATGAGGCACGGAGGTCAGGATGCCATCCGAAGCGCATTCTGGACGGCAAGAAGATGCATGACTACGTAGCAGAGAAATTCCTGTGCCAGCAGTGGTCGCCGGAGGAAATATCCGGCAGGATCGGCTTTGAAGGGAACGAGCATAGTATCAGCACGAACACGATATACAGGGCCATATACCGCGGGGACTTTGACAGGGACGCGGAAAGCCTGTGCGGTGTGAGGGTCGCCGTCAAGAAGCTCCGCCACAGGGGGAAGAAGAGGCACAAGAAGGGGACGGAGGAGTTGCGCGGGAAAATAAAGATAAGCCATGACATATCCGAGAGGTGCGACGAAGCCAAGAACCGCAGCGAAATCGGACATTGGGAGGCCGACACGGTGCTGGGGAAGGCGGGGGGAGCCTGCCTCGTAACGCTGGTTGACAGGAAGAGCCGGTATGCGATGCTCTCCAAGGCCGAGTCCAAGACTGCGGATGCCGTCAACAAGGTACTGAAAGCCAGGCTTTCCGCCACAGTGCTGAAATCCGTTACCCCTGACAGGGGGAAGGAATTCGCTTTCCATGCGGAAGTCACTGAAAACCTTG
>CAKZZK010000079.1 GCA_937885235.1 uncultured Treponema sp. | reverse complement strand
GATGTAGGCAAAAAAGGCAAGCGAGGCTTTCTTTTTTCCTTCCGGAGATTCTTTTGGATACACCTCTAGCAGTCTATTTAACAGATAATCACTATCTAATATGGCATGCTCTATTTCGTTTGTCAAGTATTCAGCACCGAATTTCTGCATAATTTCCGCAGGATCTTTCCCGCCGGACAGCCGTATGACCTTGACGGTGATGCCCTGCCTGCGGCACATCAGGATGGCGCGCTTTGTGGCAGTCTGCCCCGCCCCGTCGCTGTCAAAGGACAGCAGCACCGTCTCCACAAAGGGCTTTATTATCTTTATCTGCTCTTCGGTAAGGGAAGTCCCCAGCGGAGCCACCGCATAGCTGATGCCGCACTGGTGATAGGCTATGCAGTCCATATAGCCCTCGCAGAAGATAACCGCCTTGTGCTCGCGTATGGACGTTTTGGCAAAGTTAAACGCGTAGAGCGTCTCCCCCTTTTTGTACTGGATGAGCTCGCCGGAATTCAGGTACTTCGGGGACTTGTCAGGATTGCCGCGCAAAAAACGGGCACCAAAAGCAACAACATCCCCCTTGCGGTTGAATATGGGAAACATCAGCCTGTCCGTAAAGAAAGCAAGCTCTGGAACCTTCTTGATGAAGAGCCCTGAATTGTCGAGGAATTCCCTGCTGTAGTTCTTCTTTGTGAGGAACTGCCTGAGCCAGTGCCTGTCCTTGGGACTGTAACCGATTTTAAATTTCTCCAATATCTCCTTGGAAATGCCCCGCTTGCTGATGTAGTCAAGGGCGAATTTTCCCGCCCCGGTCTCCATCAAAAGGTAATGGAAAGACGTGGATACTCGGTTGTAGAGCTCAATGTACTCAGCTTTCAGCAGTGCGTTCTCATCCTGCTTCTGGAAGTCATAGCCGGAACCGACGTAAGAAAGGTGCACCCCTACCTTCTTTGCAATCTGCTCCACAGCCTCCACGTAGGTGATTTTTTCCATCTCGCGCAAAAAGCTGAACACATTACCCGAAGCGCCGCAGCCAAAGCAGTGGTAGAGCTTCCGCTCAGGGTCAACATGGAAAGAAGGAGTTTTTTCTGTATGGAAGGGACAGCAGCCGACCCAGCCGGACCCCTTGGGCGAAAGCACCACGTATTCGCCGATGAGCTGTACGATATCCGCCCTCGCCATCGTTTCTTCAAGCGAGTCCTTGGCAACGAACCTGCCGCCCATTTATTTCTTTGGCACTGTTTTGGTATACAGGTTTTCAGCCTTCCTGTGCTGTTCAAAGTTAGTGCTGAACGTGTGCCTCCCGTCCTCAGGATTTGTCAGCACAAAGAAATAATAATCCGTTTCAGCGGGTTCAGCGGCAGCTTTCAGAGCCACCAGCCCCGGATTGCAGATAGGTCCCGGAGGAAGCCCTGCCCACTTGTAGGTATTGTAAGGATTGTCTATTTCCAAATCGCTGTAGGTAATCCTGTTCGGATGTGGCTTCCCCTGAATTTCCGTCAGGATGTATTCAATGGTGGCGCAGGACTGCAAGCCAATATTGTGGGCAATCCTGTTGGCAAAGACGCTCGCAATCAGCGGCGCCTCGTCTTCCGCTCGGTATTCGCGTTCCACAACGGAAGCAAGGATGAGCACCTCGTTCAGCTGGCTCGCGGTCTTTCCTTTTAAGGCGGGGATTTCAGCCACCTTTGCCGTAAAATTGTCCAGAAGCATCTTTATGACGGCTTCAACCGCCATCCCCTCGGTAAAAAAATAGGTGTCAGGAAAAAGATAGCCTTCAAGGCTCTCTGCAGGGACATCGTAGAGGCTAAGCAGCTCCTTTGAATGGCATGCCGCGATGAATTCCTCCGCAGTGCATATCCCCGCCTCAGCCAGTTCCCGCGCGGTCTTGGACATGGTGAGCCCCTCCGGCAGGCTTATCTTGATGTTTTCTGCCGCCCCCGTCTGCAAAAGATTGTAAATCTCTTCGAGAGGCATACTGCTCTTTACCGTATAGACGCCGCTTTTTAGATTGAAGGATTTGCTGCGGTCAAAGACATTGAAACGGGCGGCGTAGTAAAATGCGTATTCCGAATGGATGAGCCCCTCTTCCGCAAGCTCCTGAGATACCTCGCGTATGCTCATGCCCGCGGGCACATGCAGCTCGTACTCCCGCTCATTCTCGCTGTCCGTCACCGGACTGATGCTGTGGAAGCAAAAAGCCACCGCCACCACGCAGGCGATTGCCCCCAAAGCAAAGAGCCATGCGATAATGACAAGGATAAAAGAGAACTTTCCCTTCATCTATATTTCCACTTCAGTCCCTTCAATAGCCAGATGGATTTCCATATCGCTGTTGTCCGATGAATCCGCGTACCAGCGGGCAGCCTGTAATATAGAATAAATCTTCTGGTCGCTGTATGTCGGCTCATGGTGGAAGAGGAAAAGCTTTTTTGCATGATGCACCCGCGCAAAATCCACTGCCTTAAAGACAATATTGTGTCCCCAGTTTTTCTTGCGGTCAGCCTCATCAAAATTATACTGGCTGTCAAGAATGAGCACGTCAGCCCCCTCAAAGAAAGCATTCGGCTCAAAGTCCTTGGAACGCAGCTCCACATCGGTGGCATAGATGAATTTCTTGCCGTTCTGCTCAAATGCGTAGGTGTAAGAGTTCCCCGGATGCTTCATCTTGGTAACGCTGATTTTCACCCCCTCGATGAAAAAGACATCGCCATTTTTTACAACGTGGAATTTAAACCTATCCTTAAGATATTTCCAATTCGCGTTAGGAGGAAAATAGGGGCAGGAATTCTGCACGCTCAGCACGCGCTCCGCCGCAGGAAAGGCGGAATAGAAATCTACCGTCACCTTGGGATTAAAGAGCGGAGGGAAAAACGGAATCCCCTGTATATGGTCCCAGTGGAAATGGGACATCAGCATGATATAATGCAGGTTCTTCGGAGCCTCGCCATGGACGGCCAGCTCGCGCAAACCGCTGCCTGCGTCTAAGATAAACTTGGTGCCTGTGTCGCTCGTGAATTCCACACAGGGAGAATTGCCACCGATAGTGCCAAAAAGCCATTCGGGGAGCGTCGCCAGAAAGCGCATACGGGCATCCTGATTTTCTATATCCCGAGGAGTAATGCGCTCTACAGCAGCAATAATCTTTGCCTGAACTTGTTCCGGTGTTATCGGAGCAGGTATTGAGCCCCTCACACCCCAAAAATGAACTATCACAATTCCTCCATTGTGTTTTTCCCCGTATTACACTCCCTATACTACTATATTCGGTGATATTTTTCTACAGCTTGTATATTATTTTCAAATAAAAAAAGCGTTAAAGGTTACCCCTCAACGCTTTAACTCTGGGGAGTGAAGGATTCGGACCTACGAAGGACGAGCCAACAGATTTACAGTCTGCCCCCTTTGACCACTCGGGAAACTCCCCATATTCATCTGCAACAGCCGCCAGTAGGATTTGAACCCACGACCCCGAGATTACAAATCACGTGCTCTACCAACTGAGCTATAGCGGCTTGTTTCGATGAATAATACTATATACTTCTGTCAAAAAAAAGTCAATAGGCATTTTGAAGAAATATAAAAATAATCATACTTCATCGACCATACTGCGATACAGTTCAAGATACAACTCCGTCACTTTGCGCCACGAATAGTTTTCCTTGATGTAGCGGGCAGCAAAGCCTATCATTTTGTTGAAGACGTTTTTACCGGCAAGAGAAGTGATTTTGACAAGGGAGTGCAGCATGAGGGCGAGGTTTTCCGGAGTGTTGTCGTCATAGAGAAAGCCCGTTTCCTCGTCTACGATTTTCCTCAAACCGCCCGTTGCGTGGGCGACTGGAAGCGTTCCGTAAATCTGGGCAATGAAGTCCTCTATGCCGCAGGGCTCAAAATTGCTTGGCATGACGGCAAAGTCTGCGGCGGCAATGCAGAGACGGGAGAACGCCTTGTCGTAGCCGCTGAAGAAAACCACCTTGCCCGCGTAATCAGAGCTTAGCTGCATCAATTTCTCTTCCAGTTCAGGCTCGCCCTGCCCTATGAAGATGAAATTCACGGGCATACGCTTTTCAAGCACAATGCGGGCTGCGCGCTCAAGCACGCCGATGCCCTTCTGGTTCACCACCCGCCCGTGATAGACGATATAGACCATATTCTCGTCGAGCGTCTTTTCCAGATAGCCATGCTGTTCCACCGTTTTGTTGATGTGCAGCTCAAGGCTTGAAAGAGAAGCGTATTTAGACAGGAAGATGCTCCGGCATTTGTACTTGCCCTGCAGGTCGTTTTCCAGGGGATTGAAAGCGTAAGGCAGAAGTGATGCTTCCAGATTTTGCGGGTCATAGCGTTCATAATCTATGCCGTTCGTGATGCCCACGATGGTCGTATCGTCAGCGCGGAAATGCTTTGCAAGCCCCCCCGTGTTTTCGTCCTGAGTCACCACTTCGTCCGCATACTGCGGCGACACCGTCGTCAGGCGGGCATAGTGGGAAGCGAGCAGGAAAGGCTCTACGTGCCCGTCGTTCAGCCCCAGAGTGAGCATGGAGCGCGGCAGACCGGTGCAGGCAACCGCATCCGCCACAGAATTGAACTCGTGGTGATAGCCGTGCCCCGCGTTGTGGATTGTCACCATGCACTTTGTGTGCCAGTAAAAGGCACGCAGCTTTAGATTGTTTTCCTTTGCTTCTTCTATAAATGAAGGGACCATGGCTGTAGCGGCATCGTGGCAGTGGATGATGTCGGGCTGCTCCATGGAGAGGCAGGTCTCCCCGTAGGCGACCACAGCCTTTTCAAAGAGCGTGTTCAACGAAAGCGAATCCACGTGCCCCCGTCCCCGCCTGTGATGCGGATTGTTGCGCTCCTCTTCTTTCGTATAGGTGTAGACTGCTTTCTTCTCGGAAAACATACGGTTTCCCACAAAGACAATCTCCACGCCGTTCCTTATGCCGTGGCTGAAAGTCAGCAGGATTTCCTCGCCGTTCACTGTCACCGTCACCGGATGATGCCACGCACAGTCGAATTTTGACACAGAAGAAAGATCAGTACAGCCATAAAGAGGGATAAAAAGCGTCACATGGTTCCCCAGCTCAACAAGGCTTTCACTCAGCGAGCAGCTGACGTTTTTGACACCTCCGGCTTCGGCAATGCCTGCATATTCACGGGCGACAGTCCAGATATTCATTTCGGTACATCCTTGCACAAGTCAGGCCGCAATGCATCAGCCCCGTTCAGGTAGGCATGGCGGGGCACGCTTGGGCAGGGCATATATGCCGTTATCATCACCCGAATGACTTTCGGCGGCAGATTCTTTACCACAGGCTCCTGCGCACAAAAAAGGGGCACGGAAGACACATCAAGCCCCGTGTCCGCACGGCGCAGGGCTGTAGCGGGATTAAGCGCATCCAAGTCAGGAGTCACCGTGAACTGGACAGACACGATGTCTTCCGCAACGAGGGCATTGTCCAGAAAGAGCCTCCGGTACAAAGCACCCACATCCTTCGTGATGGCATCGGCAGTGTTTTCCGTGCAGACGGCACCCCGCAGGGCGTACAGCCGCTTTTCTTCCATAGACATTACTCCTCCTCCCCGCTTTCGGTATCCTGCGCATCGTTGGAAGTTGCATCTTCCGCAGACGATGCTTCTTTTTCAGAAGTATCGCCCTCAAGTATGTCGATGGCTGCCGCTTTTTCCTGCAAAGCCTTCAAGGCATCCGCCACGCTCGCGATGTTCTGCACATCCTTGAGCTGAGGATATTTCTTCACCAGCTTGGCATAGCGTTCCAGAAGCTCCACAGTCCTGTCGTTTTCATAGACATCAAAGGCGTGCTGCTCTGCCCGCTCGCGAAGGCTCTCCTTCAAATCTTTCTGATAGCCCTCGTAAAGCTTCTGTGCGTCACCGTAGAGCTTCGCATCGGGAATCTTTGCATCGCTGATTTCTACCGAGTGCAATATAATAGAAGAAAAATCATCTTTGTTGGCTGCGGCAAGCTTTGCAAGCTCCCCGCTGTCCAAAACCGTCTTCTGGATATGCGCGGCGGAAGAAGCGTCCGCAAGCAGGGAGTCCGCCACAGACTGGGCTATAATCTTAGCCTTGCTGTCAAAAAGCGCAAAGAGGTCTTGCTGGTTCTGTATGGCATTGGATTTTACAAGGGGAACAAGCTCCTCCTGCTTTACGGAAAGCGTCACCTCAATGGCGATGTCATAAGAGAAATCCGGCTTTTGCTCCATGATATCCGCATAGATGTCGGCTGAAGGCAGGCTGCCGGAGAAATGCTGCGTGCTCTTGTACGGCTCCAGAGAAAATGACTGCAGGCTGACATTTGTGGGAAGCAGCCTTTCCCAGCGCCATTCAAAGACTCCCGGCAGTATGGGCTTTTCGTACACTCCGCCCGTCTTGGAAACCATCACCCCGCAGTTACCGGGCTTTATGATGAACTGTACCCAGCCAATGTAAAATACGACAGCCGCCGCCACGATGAGCACCAGCAGGTTCGCAAGGATTCGCTTTAATGTCATTTTTCCACCTGAAAAAATTGCAATATTTGGTCAATTTATTGTATACTGTTTGCAGAGATTTTACAATATGAAAAAACGTATGAAAAAACGCCTTTCTGACAACACCTTTTTCTTCCGCCTTATCTGGCGTTTTACGCTCTTTCTCACGCTTTTCAGCGCGGTCTTGTTGAGCTTCTACCTGAGTGGCAACTTTCAGCAGTTCTTGGACAGCACGCAGCGCTTCATACTGCTCTTCTGCTCTATAGCCTGCGCCATGCTTGCCTTTTTTGCGGCGGTAGGGGTGTTTGACAGCATCATCATGTTCTACCAGAACCGAGAGCTGAAATACATCCGCTCCTTCTTTACCTTCTTAATCCTGCTCGCCCTTGCCGCCGCCATAGTCCTCAGCCTCAGAATCATATCATCTCTTTCTCTAGGATTGCAGTGATGGGCACAATCACAAGGAAAGCCTGATCCCTCACGGTAAAGCTGACGCTCTGCTGGGGAGAAAACCTTGTGCTGCGCGCAGTGGCAATGCGGTTGGAAATGCTCGGCATTCCCTCCTTGCGGAATACGCGGCTCTCCCACTCAAGCCCATCTGTCTCAATAGAGCCGCCAGAATAGAAGCTGGGAACCCGCGCCACGGAAATCCTCTGGTCGGGACGCACGTTTGACACTTCAAGGCGCATATTCTTTCCGAGGTAGCAGACAATCTGCTGTCCGCAGAGCCAGAAGTCAGCATGGTAGGGTGTGGCAAAAGTGTCCATGATGCCAAGAAAATGGTCCACATAGTCCCCGCTGCCCCCGCCGACAAGCGTCACCCTGTTCATTCCGCCCTCGGGCAAAAGGGATGCGACTTTCTGCAAAGCAAGCTCCGTGTCCGTGTAATTCTTGTCACGGTTGTAGATTTCCGAGGGGACATCCGCATACTTCTGCAAGAGGCTCTGGTCCTTCAGGCTGTCCATATCCCCGATGATGAAATTCGGGACAAGCTTGGGATTGCTCATGCCGTAGAAATGGCGGAAAGCTTCCAAGGTATCAAGACCTGAATCTGCGGCGATAACGTAGTCAAGCGTAGGTGCGTGGGATGTGTAAAAGAGCCAGTTTCAAAAGTCGCTACAAGGGATAAACCCATTGGAAAACAGACGA
>CAKZZK010000078.1 GCA_937885235.1 uncultured Treponema sp. | reverse complement strand
GCAAGAGACTCCTGCCGAACAAGCTTCTACAACAGAAGAGCCGGCTCCGATAGAGCAAGCGGCATTTGAAGAGCAAGAGACAGCTTCTCAAGCAGAAAACGTTGAAGCCTCTCAGAATGCTGATGTGCAACAAGAGCCGGTCGCGCAAGAAATATCACAGGAAGCTACCTTTGCCGAAGCAACAGAGCCACAGATTGCTTCTTCAATAGAAGAAGCGCCACAGGGCGATGAACAACAAGGTCAGTTTGATATTTTTTAAGTAAGGTAGGAAAAGCAGATGGGCGCATTACAGATAGACCTTTTAGGCACTAATTTTGCTATTGAAGCAAATGAAGATGACGCCTATCTGCAAAAGCTTTTAACATATTACACAAAAATCACTGATGAAATAAGACGAAATGGCAATCTAAAAACAGAATTACAGGTTGCCATTCTGTCTGGTATTATGCTCTGCGATGAGCTGTATAAAGAAAAATCTCGTACAGCTAAGTTTTCGCAGCAGCTAAATGATGAAAATGACAAAGAAGCCGAGCGTTTAACTATTGAAATGATTAAGCGCATCGATGATGCACTAGAAGAGCAATGACGGCGTTTTCAATTTGGGTTGATGCCGATTCCTGCCCGGCTCGTGTTAGAGCGCATATCATGTATCGTAGCAACAGTGCTGCAATTCCGGTGCAGTTTGTTGCAAATCATGTAATTCCTTTAGATAAACCAAGTCCGCTTATTACTATGATAGTCTGCCAACAGGAAGCACAAGCAGCTGACGACTATATTTTTGCGCATTGTAACAAGCACGACATTGTGATTACGCGCGATATTCCTTTTGCTGCACGCATTGTAGAAAAGGGAAACATAGTAATGAACGATAGAGGAACATTATTTACAAAAGAGAATATTGGCGAACGGCTTTCAGCACGCAACTTTAGCCTTAACCTTGCAGAGCTAGGACTAGCTGACAATAAGCGAAAAAGCTCTTATAGCGAAAAAGATTTTCGTAAGTTTGCCGACTGCTTTGAACAAGCGGTGCAAAAGCTTTTAATTATAGATGCGTATGGAGAACCTAAAACCGGACTGTGATAAGCGCTTGTTTTAGTCCTCTGCAACGTTTTCCCATGCTGCATTGATAGCGCAAATACGCTCTTTCACCTGTATAAAAGCAGTAACAATCTCTGGGTCAAATTGCTTGCCTGATAAGCTTTGTATTTCTGTAAAAGCATCCTCTGTTGACCAGGCTTCTTTATACACGCGCTTGTGGCTGAGCGCATCGAATACGTCAGCGAGCGCCACAATGCGCGCCGAAAGTGGGATTTCCTCGCCCTTCAATGGCGTCTCCTGCGGAACAGGCTCTCCTATAACGTAGTTCGCAAAATCAAAATGACCAGGATAGCCATTTGTGCTGCCATCCCACCACTCATGGTGGAAAAGCGCAATCTCATGCGAAAGCTGGTAGAAGAGGTCGTCTGGATTGGCGATAATCAGGCTGTCGATAATCTCCACGCCATAAGTCACATGCCGCTGATGTTCTTCCATCTGGGGCTTGGTAAAGCCGTCCTGCTTGGCAAGCAATTCCTTGCTCAGGTTCAATTTGCCCACATCGTGCAGGGGGGCAACCTTGCTCAGCATTTCCACATACTGGTCGGTGAGTATCTCGGGGAATTTACCCATGCGCTGGAGCTGCCGCGCAATCACGTAGGTATAATTGCTCGTGCGACGCATGTGTTCGCCAGTATTCTTGTCAAGGGTAAGGATGATCTGGATAAGCCCCGACACAAACTTTCCCCTGATGATGCTGATTTCATCTTCATAATAGTGCACAAGCTGCTGGAGATGCTTGTTCCGCTCCTGCATCTTGACGTATAATCCCCGCTGATCCGTCACATCGTGCAGCACAATGACGTAGCCGTACAGAGTGTTGTTCGTGATGACCTTATGGCACTCAGAGCTGTACACATTCCCTTCTATGGTGATGAGCTGCTTGTCATCGCCTTCCGTTTCGTACAGCGGGGAAACGATGTTCTGCAGCACGGCGTTCGCTTTCTGGGGCTTGCCCATCATGCCTGCTGTATTCTTATATTCAGGATAAAGCTCTACGGCAGCCTTGTTCGCATCATGAACACGCAGTACCTCGTCAACCACAAACATGGGAGATTCCACCACATCGCCTATCTTCTTTATCGCAAGGTCAGAGAGGCTCGCAAATCTTTGCATGACGACAAGGATAGTTGCCGCAGAAAGGAATATAACCAGTATCAGCGGAAAGTATGGAAAGGTAGTCTGTTCCAGATGGAAGCGGCGCGTCAACACAAAGGTCATATTGGGAATCAGGAGGACAAAAAAATACATCGTATAATTGCGCCGATGATTTCTGCGGGAATGCTGTATGCGGTACATATAGAGCGCAATGGTAGAAAAAAGGAAGAGGATGACGGTAGCAGAAAACGCATAGGTCGCCCAGCCATAGTCCATCTGCATGATATATCTGCCCTCACTGCTGTTGTATGAGAAAGTATACGAGCGGTACATCCAGTGAGAAGGAGGCAGACGGGAATAATGGTTGAAAATCGTCACAATGACAGCGAGCAGGAAAAGCCAGATGCTTATGACGCCCCACATACGGCGGGGCAGGCGGATATTGAATACCTGTTCAAAAATCCTCAGCTCAATCAGGATGAAGACAAGCGAGCTCAGATACATAAGCTTAAGCCCCCAGACAATCAGCGAGGGCGCAGTGCCATCAAGGAACAGATAATAACCGGCAAGATAGCACAATACGGTGAAAGACAGGCAAAGCAAAAATTTCACCTCATTGCTGGGCCGCCGCACAGCAAGCACACACAAATTTATGCCGACTACGAGCATTGAGAAGGCCACTAAGCTTTTATAAATTGCTATATACGTCATGCCAAGTATAAATTATATAGCACTCAGCAATAAAAATCCACCCCCTACGGCAAATAAGGGGTGGACGTCGGAGAGAGTCTGAAATATTGCTGAATATGCTTATTCTTTAACGGCACCGCCGCCAAGGCTCTGTATCATCGCCTTCTGGGTAAAGAGGAAGAAGATGACGAAGGGAATGGCTACGACGAGGGAGCCAGCCGCAAAATTGGTAAAGTCATTCTTCTTGTCAGACACGAAGGAAAAGAGTCCGAGCGCAAGCGTCTGCTTTGCCGGAGAGCGGAGCACCATCTTGGGGAAGATGAAGTCCATCCACGGTCCCGTAAAGCTTGAAATGCCAAGGAAAGTGATGATCGGCTTGGTGATGGGCAGGATAATCCTGCTGTAGATGTAGAAGTGGCTCGCACCATCGATGCGTGCTGCCTCGTCAAGGTTTTTGCTCACCGTATCCATATAGCTCTTCACCATCCATGTATTGTAGGGAATGTTGCCCGCGACATACACAAGCACGAGACCCCACAGCTTGTCAAGGCCGTTTATGCGCAGAAGGATGACATAGATGGCAATCATACCTACGAATGACGGGAAAATCTGCAGGATAAGCAGGCTCACCATTATGGTCTTCTTAAAGACGAAATGGAAACGGGAGAACACATAGGCGCTCAGAGAGGAGATGATGATGGTCAGCAGAGAAGTCCACACGGCAATTATCAATGTATTCTTAAACCAGTTCCAATACTCTGTCTGGGTAAAGAGATAGATGAAATGCTTGAACGTCACCCCGTTCTTGAACGGCACTATATCCAGATCAGCAATGGTGTTGCCGGGCTGGAACGCAGCGCTCACCGCATAGACAAGCGGGTAAAAGACGAGAAACGAAATGAGGATAAAGACAATGTAGATGACGGCTTTGTTCAAAGCCTCTACCACGGCATATTTTTTCATACTTCACCTTCCTTGTATGCACGAGTGTGCATGAACTGATACACGGCAAACGGCGCGAGCACCACAAAAATCAGCACGGCAATCACGGAGGCATAGTTGTACCTCATAAGCGTTATGGTCAGATTGTAAATCCAGGTGACCAGAATATCCGTACCGCCAGCCATCGTCGTCGTGGTATCTGCAACCTTTGGCGCGCCTCCCGTCAGGAAGAAGATGGCGCCGAAGTTGTTGATGTTGTGCGTAAAGCTCATGATGATGAGCGGCATGGTCTGGTACAGCACGAGGGGGAGCGTGATATGGTAGAGAATCTGCCTGTTGCTTGCGCCGTCGATGCGCGCCGCCTCATAGAGGTCGTCGGAAATAGCGGTCATCGTGCCTGTGGAAAGCAACATAAAGTAGCCAAAGCCCGCCCAGAGGTTGAGGACAATACACATCACCTGTGCAAGCGTCGGGTTGCTGAGCCACGGTATTATCTGGTCATGACCGAGGATGCCGACAAGCTTGAGCGTCTTATTCACCACGCCGAACGAGCCGTTGAGCAAGTTCTTCCACACAAGCATGGTGATGACGGAGGGCACCGCATACGGCAGAATGAAGATGAACTGGAACACGCCCTTGAAGCGGATGCCGCTCTGCTTGAGCTGCACTGCCACCAGAAGCCCGCCGAAATAGCAGGTAAAGGTGGAAAGCACGCCCCACACGAGAGTCCACACTGCCACGCGGGCAAAGCCCTGAGACCAGTTTGTGCCGCCGGTAAACAGCGCCTTAAAGTTGTCAACGCCCACCCAGTCAACCGTATTGTTCGGCGGAATATGGCTCGGCGCAGAATAGTTCGTAAACGCCACCGCGATGCTGAAAAGCAGGGGGACGATTACGAATATCAGCAGCATGATGAGGCACGGCGCCAGTCCCGCGAGGGGGAAAGCGTTGTTCACCGTATCCCCGAAGGAGAACTTCTTCAGCGAATGGCGTCCCGTGCGGCAATACTCTTCGTAGGATTTTTTCGCGCTCTGCACCGAGATAACATACAGGGCGACAAAGATGGCGACAAGCGCAAGCACCAGAATGCCGTCGATAAGCATAAAGATGGAATGGGACCGCAACTTGACGGGCAGATCCGGCTGGGGATAGCCAAGCGTCACTAAGTCTATCAGTTTCCGAATAAAGAAGGGCAGAAGGCACAGGAAGAAAACCTCTATTGCCGCATACGCCGCACCTTTTACATACTCTTTCAGACAGAGCAGATGGGAAAGACCCATAAAGCAGGCTGCCAAGCCGACAACCTTGCCCTTGGAGCTTCCATCGGTTTTTATTTGCATATGTTCCTCATGATCAGAATTTACTCACACAAAACAGCCGGACGGCGGCACTAGCACCGTCCGGCTCCAAATTCGGATTATAGCTTTTTAATTCCCTTATTTCTTCTGAACGATTGCCGCATTGCAGGCATCAAGCTCTGCCTTTACATTGGCACCGTTCCAGATGTTCGTGCTTGTGCTGCCCATCGTCTCCCAGAACGCGCCCATCTCGGGGATTGACGGCATGGGGAAGGCGTAGTCAAGCTGCTTCAGGAAGCCTGTCATATACTTGCTGCTCACCTGCGTGTTGATTGACGGCATGGCTCCCGTCAGGTTGAAGCGGAGCTGCTGCATCTCAGGAGTGAGCAGGAAGCGGGCAAAGTCCGCAGCTTCTGCGGGGTGGTCGGTATAAGCGCTCACAAACATGGCGCGGGTACCGCTGAAAGAAGCGGCAGGAGTAGTTTCACCGGGCAGTGAGGGCAGCGGAGCAACACCGAAGTCAAGGCCTGCATCCTCAAAGGGATTTATGTTCCACAAACCGGTGATGTGCATGGCTGCATTGCCGGACTGGAAAGCAGCATCAGCATTTGCGGTCGCAAGGTCAGAGGCAGGAACATCCACCACCTTGCGGAGCTTCTGGAAGAAGGTCATGCCGTCTATGGCGGCAGGGGTATTCAGATATGACTGGCTCGTGTCGGTTCCAGAAGTGCCGAAGAGCCTGTTGTTTTTCTCTGTCGTAAAGATGATTGTATAGTAGCCGTTGCCCACATCCATCACAAAGCCCTGCTTGCCGGGGTTTGCCGAGTTGAACTTTGAAACCCAGTCATACAGTCCGTCCCAAGTGGTGGGAACTTCGCTTTCAGGGATGAGCTTTTTATTATAGAAGAGCGCATATGTTTCCGCGCTGACGGGATAGCCGTACATCGTGTCATTATAGGTAAGCGCCTTTGAACAGGCACCGAGCACCTCTTTGCTTACGCCGGAAGGATCAACAGTCGGCAGCACATGGCCGCCCATTACCAGTTCGCCGAGCTTGTCATGCGGCGCGGCAAAAAGATCAGGACCAACATTCGCGGGACCGTCAAGGGCAATCTGGCCGGAGGCATCGCCGAGTTCCACATTCACAAAGTTTATAGAGACATTCGGATGCGTCTTTGTATATGCCTGACCCGCCTGCTTGATGAATTCATCTGGACCGTTCAATGACTCCCATACAGTGAGCGTCACCTTGCCCGAACTAGAAGAAGCGGTTTTGCCCTCGCTCTGAGAGCCAGATGATGGCTGGGAAGCGCTTTCCTTTTTGCATCCCGACATCACAAGGCCAACGGTTACAGCTGAAGCTGCCAAGAAAGCTGTCATCACTTTCCTATTCATGTATATACCTCCACATGGATTATTACCAACTTTTTTTATTTTATCACGCCCTACTTTATCCGTCAAACAAAAAGCCAGAGAAAAAAAGCGCGTATTATTCGTAAGGGAATTTGTCGCAAGAATTCGAAAGCGACTTTGTCGTATA
>CAKZZK010000077.1 GCA_937885235.1 uncultured Treponema sp. | reverse complement strand
ACACATTGGGAAGCTTTTTTTTAGCCGAAACCGCTAATACTTTTGAAACTGGCTCTATAATATAGGGGATGCGGGAAGCTTTCAAATCGACATAAACGCCCTCCTTGAAAGCTGCCCCGCAACAAAGAATGGCAGCTATACAGTAAGCGCCGCGCTCTGCGATGCAGAGGGAAAAAAGGTCTGGCAGTCCTCCTGCGGCATAACGCTTGCACAGGGCGAAAGCGCTTCCTGCTCCCTCTCAGGGACGCTCGCGGGAGCACGGCTCTGGTCATGCGACAGCCCTTACCTCTACTCGCTTGACGTGCGGCTGACGGGCGATGAACGCGGTAAAGAAGAGGATGCCTTCTACGCTCAGGTGGCGTTCAGGACAATCCGCTTTGATGCCGATGAGGGATTTTTCTGCAACGGCGTTTCCTACAAGCTCAAAGGCGTGTGCCTGCACGAAGACGCAGGCTGTCTGGGTGCCGCAGTTCCCGAGGAAGTGTGGGAGCGCAGGTTCAGAAAGCTCAAGAACTGTGGCTGCAATGCCATCCGTATGAGCCACAATCCTCATGCCGAATGCCTCTATAGTCTCTGCGATAGGCTGGGCTTCTTCGTAATGGATGAGCTCTACGATGAGTGGGCAAATCCCAAGAACAAGTGGACAAGGGGGCACAACGTCTACCCGCCAAGCCATCAGGGTATTACGGAAGATTTCTGGAGCTGCTGGCAGGAAGACATGCGTTCATTTGTCTTTGCACACCGAAACCACGCGAGCATCATTCTGTGGAGCATCGGCAATGAGATAGACTATCCCAACGACCCCTATTGCAGTCCCCTGTTCAAGGAAATGACGGGAAACAACGATGCAGACAAACCCGCCGCAGAACGCATGTACAATCCCAACCATCCAGACATCTCGCAGCTGCCGCGCATCGCCGCCATGCTTTCCCGCGAGGTAAAGAAATACGACGCAAGCCGTCCCGTCACGATGGCGCTGGCATTTCCCGAGCTTTCCGAAGGCACAGGGGTGTACAACGCGCTCGATGTGGTGGGTTTTAATTACAAGGAAGCGCTCTATAGCAAAAACCACACGCGGCATCCGGCAAAAAGCTTTACGGGCAGCGAAAACAGCCACAGTGTAGCGGCATGGGAGGCGGTTAAAAACAACGCCTTTATTTCAGGGCAATTCCTGTGGACGGGCATAGACTATCTGGGTGAAGCGCGGGGCTGGCCGGTGCACGCTTCCCCCGCAGGGCTGCTCGACATGGCAGGCTTTGAAAAAAGCGGCTACTATCTGCGGAAAAGCCTGTGGAGCCAGGAAGCATTCGTCTATATGGAAAGCTCTCCAGCAGGCAAAGAGCAGTGGAGCCGCAGCTGGAACTACGCGGCGGGGGAAAGCACTCTTGTGGACGTGCGGGTGTTCAGCACTGCGGCGGAAGTATCGCTGCTGCTGAACGGGAAGCCCCTCGCTTCCGCAAAGAAAAATGCCGAAGGATGCTTCCTGTTCCCCGCCATTCCCTACAGCGAGGGCAAGATTTCCGCGCACGCGGGGGCGGCAAAAGATGAGCTGTGTCCCACGAAAGCCGCCGTTGCTATCTCCTGCACGCTTTTGAAAGGGCGGCAGATGCACCAGGCGGAGATAAGCATTGTTGACGGCGACGGCAGGCTCGTCTGGGGAGAGCAATCGCTTGTCACCGCGGAGGTACGGGGCGACGGCGCCCTTGCGGGACTTGAAAACGGCGACGTTGCAGATATAACGGAATACGCTTCCCACAGCCGCCACGCACGGAACGGCAGGCTCATTGCCTACCTGAGCCCAACAGCTTCCCACGGTACGATGCAGCTGCTGCTCAGCGCGGAAGGAAAAAGCGGCTGTGCCATAGACATCGCTTATTGAAATGCCTATAAGCAGACCGGCTATAACGGATGTGCCGCTTAGTCCCCTAACACAAACTGCCGGTTGAGTTTTGTAAACGGCGCGATTTTGCGGACATTGATATTAAATAATACTTACTGTATAATTTAATGAATCAGAATTCCGTGGGGGAAATTTAAATTGAAAATCGAGAACAATATTCTGAGTATATGCAAACAGCGGATTTTTCACAGTAGTCAGACAGGATAATGGAAAAGATACCAGAGAAGCGGTTTGTGACACAATCGCAAAGCATTTTTGATTTAGCAAGACAATCTGAAGGACGGCAGGACGCGACAGCGATGTACGCCGCGCGACTGGTGACCGCGAGTACCTTAAGAAATTGATGGAGGAATACCAGA
>CAKZZK010000076.1 GCA_937885235.1 uncultured Treponema sp. | reverse complement strand
AAAGTCCCTAAATTTTTAGGTGCTTAACTTGACAAAATCGCTTACGAATGACACATTTTATTTTCATTACAATAGCGGGATGCGCACGTAATACTCTGTTTCATCTTCGTGATGGATATAGCCCCCGTTTTTCTGCATGACACGCAGGGAAGCGGGGTTTTGTTTGCTGACGGACAGCAAAGCTTCTGTGTCCTTCGTGCGCTTCTTTAACTCTTCGAGCGCAAGCGCGAGTCCCTTTGTGGCATAGCCCTTGTTGCGGAACTCGTGCCTGACGGCATAGCCGATGTGCCCCGGACCATTGCGCAAAAAATCATTGAGCGAGGGACGCACGCGGAACATACCTACGATTATAGCTGCATCGCTGTCCCATAGGAAGAAATCCAGCTGCGCCACAATACCTTCCGGCAGATGCTTTCCTTCCGCCATCGCTATATGCTTCGGCAGATATGAAGAAAGAAATTTTTTCCTGCTCATGCCGAAAGCGGTATTGGTAAAACCGTTCTCCTCTGACGGTATGCCGGTGACAAAATCGTATTCCTTATCGGCATCCTCTGTGGAAATGAGTTTTAGATACAGCATTCAGACTTTCCTACGCTTCAAAATTTTCGAGCATGGGAGGAATGTCCTCCGGCTTGTCAGCAAGGCGGGTGGCACCGTTTTTTATGAGAAAGGCACGGCTGCGGAAGCCCCAGCACACGCTTATGCAAGGCAATCCCGCGTTACGGGCAGTGGCAAGATCCACGTCGGAATCGCCTACATAGACGCTGTGCTCCTTGTCCCCGCCGAGGATTTTCATCACGGAGAACACGGAATCCGGCGCGGGCTTCCGGCGGATACCTTCGCTTTCCTTTTCGCCAACCGCAGCTTCGGCACTGATGTGCCCCTTAAAGTAAAGCTGGGCAAGCTCCTTCACCTGCTCGTCAGGCTTGTTGGACACAATGCCCGTCTTGAGCCCTTTGTCGTTCAGCTGAGCGATAAGCTCTAGGACTCCCGTATATGGTTTTGTCTTGTTCTGCCAATTTCGCGCATAGGTGTCGCGTAAGAGCTGCAAAGCCCTGTCAAAGTCGGGATTTTTCCTGCCGTCCGGCAGTGTTTTTTCCATAAGGACGCCCAGCCCGTTTCCCACAAACTGCCTTACCTCGTCTATCGTGTGCTCTGCATAGCCAAGTTCGCGCAGCGTCTCGTTGCAGCTGTCCGTGAGGTCTTCAAGTGTGTCCAGCAATGTTCCATCCAAGTCAAAAATAACGGTGCGAATTTCCTTTTTCATGCGAGCAGTATATCACGAGGGGCGGGCTTTGCATAGGGGACAAAATCTACCTATTTTTCTCATTTATCTCAAAAAAAGCATTCATGGGATTTGTTCGGACAGTGTCATGCAGACCAAAGGAGCTCGGCGGCTTGTACATCACCATGGGGCCCATTATTATCTCAGCAAGATAGCTATCCCCTTGCACAGCAAGAAGAAAAATCATAGAATAGGCGCATGAAATTCACGACCCAAACATCACTTGTGCGCAGTTCATTCACCGCGCTGTTCGCAGCCATTATCTGTGTGGGCTGCTTTATTTCAATCCCCTTGCCGGGCGGAGTGCCCATCACCATACAGAATATGCTCGCCGCGCTGTCCGGGCTTATTCTCGGCGGCATACAGGGAGCGGGAGCGGTGGGGCTCTTTATCCTGCTTGGAGCCATAGGTGTGCCCGTTTACTCAGGCGGTAAAAGCGGACTTGCCCATCTGGTGGGGCCGACGGGAGGCTTTCTCTGGGGCTACTTCCTCGGCGCGCTCGCGGCGGGGCTGATTGTCGGTACCCCCCACGCTTCCGAAAAGAAATTCGACAAGATGATGTGGCTCCGCATTGCACTTGCCACCGTCCTCGCCTTCGTGCTGAACTACGTGCCGGGCATTCCCTGGTTTATGCACGTCATGGCGGCAAAGGGCAACCCCAAGACCTTCCAGCAAGCCCTGCCCCTCACCCTCTTTCCCTTCATTCCCGGCGAAATCATCAAGATAATCATCTCCATCCCGCTTGCGGCAATAGTCCGCCCCATGGTGGCGCGCTACCTCTACCCCGATGACAGCAGGGAAGCAAAGGAACTGCTGGAAGAACTGCGCCAGCGCACAGAGCGGCGGCAGGCAAGACGTGAAAAACGCAATCCGGCTCAGTAATATAAGCAAGCTTTTTACCGCAGAAGCAGGAGGGCACAGCCTTGTCTTGGACGATGTGTCGCTGGCTATAACCGAAGGCAGTCTCACCGTCATAGGCGGGGCAAACGGCAGCGGGAAGAGCGTGCTCATGGCAATCATCGCAGGACTGCTTGAAGCGACTGAGGGCGAAGTGGAACTCGCCTCAAAGCCGGGGCTCGTCTTTCAGGACGCGGCAACACAGCTGCTCGGCGACAGTCCCCGCGAAGACGTGGCAATAGGCCCGCGGAACCTCGGCAAGAAAAAAGCCGAGATTGCGGGCATTGTCGAACGCTCGCTGCAGGCAGTCTCCCTGCTTGAAAAAGCAGACTATCCTGCGGAATTCCTTTCCGGCGGCGAAAAGCGGCGGCTTGCCGTTGCTTCAATCCTCGCCATGGAACGGGACACCATCATCTTTGACGAACCGTATGCAAACCTCGACTATCCCGGCGTGCTCGACGTGAATGCGCTCATCGAAGAACTTCACCGCGAAGGCAGGACAATACTCCTGCTCACCCACGAGCTGGAAAAATGCCTCGGCATGGCAGACCATTTCCTCATCTTGCAGAAAGGCAGGCTTGTCTTTGACGGCAGTCCAGAAGCGGCTCTCGCACAGCCCTTAGAGCAGTGGGGCATACGAAATCCCCTCGCCTCCTACCGCTCAGTGGCAGACCTCGTGTGGAGGGCATGATGGAAGGAGCGCGATTCTTCCACTACAGGCAGGGAACAAGCTTCCTGCACCGCCTGCCCGCGGCGCTTAAAATCATCCTCATGGTATTGCTCGCTATAGGAGCGTTTTATGTTCCGCCCCTCGCAGGGCTTATTCTCTGGGGAATGCTGATTTTTTGCTCTGTGCTCCTGCTTGGCTTTACAGTGAAGGAAGCGCTCTGCGACCAAAAGCCCGCGCTCGCCTATTTCTTTATGATTTACGCGGCATCGCTCATCCTCCACGGCATCATCTTCGCGCAGTCCATACAGGCAGGAAATGCCCTGCCCCCGCAAGAGATAGCAAAACTGCTGCTGCCAGACAGCGCATACCTTCCGCTCCTCGTGCATCTGGGACTCTCTCTGGAAATCTCGTCACTTTTTTACCGGACGACCAGCACCATGCAGTTCCATGAGGGCTTTGCCTGCATAGAACGAAGCATCACAAGGCGCAAAGAGACGCCCTTTGCAGACCTGCTTGCCCTCACCATCACCTTTATTCCCCGCATAGCCGCTTTCTGGCGGCAGATAGACACGGCATGGCAGGCACGCGGCGGCAAAAAATCAATCTCCCGTGTGACGAGCCTCATCCCTGTCCTCTTCCGCGTAAGCCTGCGGGAGGCTTACGGCAAGGCACTTGCCCGCCAAAACCGCAACTGATATAATAGAAGAAAGCGAGGTAAACAATATGCGGTGTCCTTCCTGTGGCAGTCTTGATGATAAGGTTATTGAATCCCGTACAATGGCTAACGGGGAGAGCATACGCCGCAGGCGGGAATGCCTTGGCTGTGGTTACCGCTTTACCAGTTACGAACGCATAGAGGAAAAGCCTTTCATGGTCATCAAGAGGGACGGCAGGCGCATGCCCTTTGAGCGGGAAAAGCTCGCCTTGGGCATTGAGCGTTCCTTAGAAAAGCGCCCCGTGTCCATGACCATGCGGGACCAGCTTGTCACAGAGATTGAGGACGAAGCCTACCAGCGGGGCAAAATCAGCCGCGAAATAGCAACATCGGACTTAGGCGAAATCGTCTTGCGCCGCCTGAACGACATTGACAAGGTTGCCTACGTGCGCTTTGCAAGCGTCTACAAACATTTCAACAATCTTGAAGAATTCATAGAGGAAGTAAAAAAAGCAGGAGGGGAACAGTGAGTTTCCAGAACGCGCAGAACGTGTTCCCGGAGTGGGAAGGATTTTTTGAACCGGAGGAAGAAGAAGCCGCGTCATACCGCGAGGATGGCGAAAACGAAGAGGACGGCTCTTCCCTTCCACAGCAGAAAAAGCGTGTCAGCTATGCGGCGCTCGTCGAAGATTACCTGACGGGCGATGACATAAGCATGGACGGCCTTGCCAAGCGTGTGGCAGGAGCCGCCATCACCCAGTACTGGCTGGAAAGCGTCTTTCCGCCTGAGCTGGCGGCAGCACACAAAAGCTGCTCGCTCCATCTGCACGAGCTTTCCACCCTCGGCATGGGCAAGCGCAACACGGTGACGCTCAACCTGCCGCAGCTTGCCTACCTTGCCGCAGACATCGATGACTTTTACAAGCGTCTGGACAGCCTGCTTGTCCTCGCAAAGGAGGGGCTTGACGTGCGGCGGCAGGTGGCGGCAAAGCTCAAGCTGAAACTGCACGAGGAGGGGCTGTTTGACGCGCAGCAGCCGACAAACAGCATCGCGCTCTGCGGCATAGAAGAGTGCTGCCGGAACCTGCTCGCACACACGGCTGACTCGGAACAAGGCAAGGACTTTGCCTCCACCCTGCGCGACCACCTTGCCAGGCAGCTTGAAGCCTATACAGCTCAGGACGGGCTTTTGTTCCAGCTGGAAGACAGCGCCGTACAGGAAGTTGCCGAGCGCTTCGCCCAGCACGACAGATTCACCTACCCCGACATTCAGACTTCCGGCAGTGAGGATTTTCCCACGTATTCACAGGCGGAAGAGGTGTCTCAGCCCTTGGCAGTGCACTACGAGCTTTTCACAAGCCCCCGCTGCCCGCACTGCCCCGCGCTAAAAGAATACATCGCTTCTTCATCTCTGGAAGGGACGCAGTACAATGCTGACACAAAGAAGGGGCTCAAGCTTGCCGCGGAACGGGGGGTGTTCATCACGCCTACGATTATCTTCTATAATAATGAGGAAAAAGAGATTGCGCGGGCGCACAATGTGGAAGAGGTGCAGGCGCTCGGATTTGGGATACAAAGCAAATGAAAACAATGGCACAGACTTATATAGACAAAAAGGCATTTTACCGGCACCTTGCAAGCCTTTCCTTGCCCATAGCATTGCAGAGTCTCATGCTTGCACTTGTGGCGGCGTGCGATGCGCTGATGCTCGGGCAGGTGGCGCAGGACGAAATGACGGCGGTATCGCTGGCAACGCAGATTCAATTTGTCCAGAATATGTTTCTCGCATCCGCAACGGGAGCGGGAGGCATACTCGGCGCGCAGTACTGGGGCAAAAATGACCGCCTGACTATGGAAAAACTCTTCACCATTATGCTGCGCTTCTCCGTGGCGGTATCCCTGCTTTTCTTTCTGGCATGCGAATTCATTCCTTCCCTGCTTATGCGCCTGTTCACCAACGAAGAGCCGCTCATAGCGATTGGCAGCGATTATCTCCGTATTGCGGGCTGGTCATACCTCATCACGGGCGTTTCGCAGTGCTATCTGACAATGATGAAGGTGACAGACCATGTAAAGGCAAGCGCGTTCATCAGTTCCTGTGCGGTATTCCTCAACATCATCCTCAATGCCGTGTTCATCTTTGGCTTCCTTGCCGTTCCCGCCATGAACGCACGGGGAGCAGCCCTTGCCACTACGCTTTCCCGCACAACAGAGCTCGCCATGTGCCTGTGCCTGTCCTCCGGCAAGGATTTTGTGCGGCCCGCATGGGGCTTCCTCTTTAAGCGGCAGAGGCAGTTAGGCAGGGATTTCCGCAGGCAGTGCTTCCCGCTCATGGGTGGCTGCCTCTTCTGGGGCGTGGGCTTTACGTCATACACAGCCATCATCGGGCATCTGGGCAGCGATGCGGCGGCGGCGAATTCCGTGGCATCCGTCATCAGGGACCTCATCTGCTGCGTCTGCAACGGCATTGGCAGTGCGGCGGGCATCATCGTGGGCAACGAACTGGGAGCAGGCAGGCTTGAAACAGGCAAGGCTTATGGCATAAAGCTGAAAAACATCTCCTTCATCATAGGCTTCGGTTCTACAGCTCTTGTCCTCGCCCTCACGCCACTCGTAGTCCGCATGGTGAAGCTGACGGAAGAAGCAGGCGCATACCTGACGGGCATGATGGTCATCATGGCAGTCTACATGATAGGCCGCTGTGTGAACACAATCACCATAAACGGCATCCTGGACGGCGGCGGAGACACGCTCTTTGATATGTACAGCCTCGCTGTCTGTATGTGGGGCATAGCCATTCCCCTTGCCCTTGCAGGCGCATTCGTCCTGCACTGGCATGTGCTCGCCGTCTACGCCTGTACTTGCCTCGACGAGGTGGGCAAAATCCCCTGGGTCATGCTGAGATTCAGGAAATACAAATGGGTGAAAGACCTCACTCGGACGGGAAGCAGCGATATGCTCCCTGCGAGTTGAACGTCAGGGCGACGGTATTGCAGCAAGCGTATCCGAGCTCTTCAATCTGAGCAAGGGCGTTCTCGGCTGAGTCATCCCGCTTAAACTCGAAGATGTAGACATACGCATCAGTCTCCACAATGCAGTCTGCCCTCCCCTTTGCGGAATGCTGCTCCACACGCACAAACTGACCTAGGAGCAGGAACACGAGGTACACGACATTCTGGAAGTTCTGTTCGATTATTGCATCCTTCTTGCTTTCCGCCACGCTTGTTATGTAGGGAAGATTTGCGAAAAGGGCGGTGAACCTGTCGCGCAGGCTGTCCACATTCCCCGCCTTTATGTCACGCCCGAAACTCCGCACGTCAAGCGGCGTCTGTGTATTCAAATAAACAGGGATAAGACTCTGCGTAAAGCTGTCAAAATCACTGTCATACTATTTTATCGTCAGATAGCCTGACTGATAAGTGTAGTGATAAGAAGACTCTTGCCGAAGCGGCGGGGACGGCTCAGAAAATAAGGAGCCTTTATTTGCGCAAGTTCATAAATATAGGCTGTCTTGTCCACATAAATGCAGCCATTTTCCCTGAGCTTTTCAAAATCCTGAATGCCAATCGGCAGAAAGCGTCCGTTCATGGGAACAGTATAGCACAGGCCCGCTTTTTTCTATATCGTCCTGAAATGCAAAACTTGAATGAGAGGATCTCGGTCAGTGAAGTTATGGTCAAAATAGCTTTTGTATGATAAACTGGAAACATGAGAACGCAACGCAAACTGCCTATCGGCATACAGGATTTTGAAAAGCTCCGCAAAGGCAATTTTGTCTATATCGACAAGACTGCTTTTATCTATGATTTGGCGCAGAGAGGTACGTCTATTTTTCTGAGCCGCCCGCGACGCTTTGGCAAGAGCCTCTTGGTTTCCACAATCGAGGCATACTTTCTCGGCAAGAGGGAGTTGTTTGAGGGGCTTGCGGTTGCAAATTTGGAAAAGGACAATCCCGATGCGTGGCAACCACATCCCGTCCTGAAATTCTCGCTTGCCGGTGGCGAATTCACAAAACCAGAAGGGCTGAGAGACCAGCTGAAAAAGACACTGCAAGAATTTGAGCAGCAGTATGCTTTGCCTGATGGCGGTGACTCCCTGCCTGTCCGTTTTGGAGCAGCGCTGAAAAACGCAGAGGTAAAAACAGGCAGGAAGGTTGTCGTCCTTGTCGATGAATATGACAATCCCCTTTTGAAAAATCTTTCCGGCAACGAGGCACAGTCCGAAGAAAACCGTAACTTATACAAAGTTTTTTTTGCTGTCTTAAAAGATAGCGATGCCTGCCTGCGCTTCGTGCTGTTCACCGGCGTAACGAAATTCAGCAAAGTGAGCATCTTCAGCGACCTGAATCAGCTGAACGACATCACGCTTGACAAGGATTTCGACGCAATCTGCGGAATCACGCAGGAGGAGCTTGAAGCGGGGTTCATGCCAGAAATTGATGCAATGGCAGCGGAATGGAGCCTTACGCGGGAAGAATGCATTGCGGAACTCAAGCACAAATACGACGGCTATCATTTTTGTGGAAACGGGCGCGGCATCTATAATCCGTTCAGCCTGCTCAATGCCTTTAGCAAAAAAGATTTTGGCTCTTTCTGGTTTGAAAGCGGTACGCCCACTTTCCTCATCAAGAAACTTGAAGAATCAAAAATTGACATCAGAAAGTTCAGCGAAACAATTAAAGTGGAGGAACCGGAGCTAAAGGACTACCGCCCGGAAAATCCCGACCCGATTCCGTTATTCTACCAGAGCGGGTACCTCACCATCAAGAGCTGGAACCAGAGGCAGCGTTCATATAAGCTTGGCTTCCCGAATGACGAGGTGAAGTACGGCTTCTTAAAATCGCTCGCGCCAAGCTATCTGCACATAGAGGATAAGGCGGCCCCCTTCAACATCTCCCTGCTTGACGACGCAGTGGAAGAAGGCGATACAGACGGCATCCGCAACTGGTTCACGGCGCTCTTTGCCCTGCTGCCCTACCCGAGTGGCACGGAACTGGACGCAGCCACAGAGCAAAACTTCCAGAACGTCATCTACATATCGCTCCTTGTGCTGGGGAAATACGTCCGCACCGAGGTGCATTCATCGAAGGGGCGCGCGGACTGCATCGTGGAGACGGAGGACTATGTGTATGTCTTCGAGTTCAAGCGGGACGGCTCTGCGCGGGAGGCACTCGCGCAGATTGACTCGCAGGGTTACGCTGCGCCTCATGCTGCCGATAAACGCAAGGTTTTCAAAGTCGGGGTGAATTTCAGCAGCACGGAGCGCAACATCACGGAGTGGGAAGTAGAATAAAAAACTTACTGACTCGAAATTCAATCTGAAAGTTTTTAACCTCCGTTGTGCCTGAGCTCCACGATGAGGGCTGACGCCCGGAGATGTCAGGCCTGCCAGACGGAATCACGACTGCTTCCAGTACAGAAGCCCCTTCCCCTCGCTGGAAAAGACAAGGGCTGTCTTGTGCAGCCTTTTGCCGCTCACCGCAAAGCGTTCCGCATAGCCGTTCGCACTAATCTGCGCCAAGGCTTCCGCAGCGACTTCTTCAAATCCGCGCCCCCTGTCCATCTTCAGTTCAAAGATGAATACGCTGTCCTTCGTCGCCACGACGACATCGCTCCTGCCTGCAACAGACTGCAGTTCCGAAACCACGCGCCAACCCGTCATGCGGAACATCAGGTGCGTTACGGATTCGTAGTAGTTCTCGCACATGTCCTTTTTCACCACAGTCGGCAGGTCGGCGATTGCTGCCTTTATGATGGAAAGGGTTTTGTCAATGTTGCCGTTTTTCAGCGCAATGCGGAGGTTGTTTATTTCAAGCCCGATGTCGTCATAAGGCACGGTGATGAACTTCTCTAGCAACACGTTCAAAAATCCTTCCTCAACCTCGCGGTTCGGAAAGTCAAGCGTGTACAGGCGCGTTTCCTTTTCAAAATCCTTTATTGTCAGGTAGCCGCTCTGATAGACGACGGAGAGCATATTTTTTGAACCGGGGTCGTAATTCTTGAACTGGTTCTCGGTCGCAAGCCTGCCGTTCACGAGGTTTTCAAGCTCCAATGGCTGATTCTGCAAACTCTTCACGAGAAACGATGGCGTTCCGCTCTCAAACCAGTACGAGCCGAACTCCCCTTCGCTGAAGCACTTCAAAAGGCAGAACGGATTATAAACGCCCTCAACATCGTGGGTGAAATGATAGCCGTCGTACATTTCGGCAAGCTTCGCTTTTGTTTCCACAATCGTCATCTCTTGCCCATCTGCAAGCACCTGTATTTCCGGCTCAAAATACTGGACAAGCTCGGTTTCGGAAATTCCGCAGATTGAAGAATAATTCCTGTTCAGGCTGATGTCGTTCAGCTGGTTCAAGCCGCTGAAAATATTCACGTGGCTCACCTTCGTGATTCCCGTGATGAACAGGAAGCGGATGTATCTGTCCAAGTCTTTGAGCGGGCTGTAGAAGCTGCGGAGTTCCTGCCGGTTCTGCTCCTCGTACTCGGTGTACAGGGCATCCAAAATCGGCTTATCGTATTCGTCAATAAGGATTACCACAGCCTTTCCAGTCTGCTCAAAAGCGGCCGTAATCAGCTTGTTGAGCCGCGGAGCTGAACGCTCATCGTCTACAGGAACATTGTATTGTTTTTCATATTTTGAAAGAATTCAGGTTCAGCGCAGATTTCAAACTCAGCAAATCGGGATAATTGTCCGCCCCGAAACTGATTTTGAGCACAGGGTATTCCGTCCAGTCTTTTTCAAGACTTTCGATTGCAAGCCCCTTGAACAGCTCTTTTTCGCCAAGAAAATAATATTCCATTGTGGAAAGCAAAAGGCTCTTTCCAAATCTGCGTGGCCGACTTAAAAAATACGGGGACTGCACTTGCGAAAGATTGTAGATAAAT
>CAKZZK010000075.1 GCA_937885235.1 uncultured Treponema sp. | reverse complement strand
TGGATATGAAGCGCACTGTCGATTCCTACTATGCCAACAAGGAAGAAGAAGACGCGGCGAAAGCGGCAAAGGGTAATAAGCCGGTGAAGAAATAAGGCGCTCATTGCATTCTGTAGGGGTGCCCTACAGCCCAGTACCGGGGAGGCATACAGTCCGCTGTTTGCCTTTTAAAGAGACAGTTTCAAAAAGTGCCGACTTTTGAAACTGTCTCTTATGCTTTATTACATCTGATGCGGAAATGCGGGATTACTCAAGCGTCCATATATCTGAACCTGCGTAGTATTTGCAGGTATAAGGTGTGTTTAAGTACTCGGAAAGACCGAGTGCTTCTGTCGCTGCGGTGATGGTCAGCGTTAGGACGGCATTCATAGTCCCCTTGCCTGTGATTGTATATGTTGCAGAGACAAAGCCGGAATAATCATCTTTATCATATTGATATTCCAAATGGCTTCCGTCATCATAGATACCTTCTGCTGTATGATTATCCAGTTGCCGGAATTCAAGGTAGTGGCTGATACAGATAATACACTCGCTTCGGTCGCTTAAATCACTACTGTTGCTGTAGATGAAGTCGTCTCCGTCAAGCTTGCTGTAGTTTTCAGAGGTAAGTTCTGTCAGCGTGATGGATGACCTGTCGCTTTCTATTTTATACAGATATTTTTTTTCGTTCGGCTCGCCGAAGTATTTCCAAACCTCGGCTTCCTCGAGCTTGTTGCTTCTGATGGCGCTGGCATACTGCTTTTTCCAATAATCCGCACCCAGCGGGGTGTTTTTAGGTATTTGGTTCCACACTGTAAAATAGGCGGCGGGCGCATCACCGCTAACGTAAGAATCAGTATCACCGTACATAACGCTTTCTTGGCTGATTTCGAAGGTCTTCGTTGTTGAGTTATACGAGTACTTGTACGTGGTTTTTCTGAATAGTGAGTCATCGTCATTATTGCGTGTTTTTATAAAGCTTGTATCGGTAAACTCTATGCCTTCCTTCTTATGAGTTTTTTCTTCCTCGGTATCGTGACGTCGTGTGTTAAAGCTCAGCCCTGTCAGCTCGTTTGTCCCCACCGATGCGGACAAGGTGCGCCCTTCAAAGGACACGTTACACCCGTTGTCGCCGCCGCCGCTTGCTTGCATCGTCCCGGGACTAAGCGTGATGGTATTGTTGCTGATTGTCACGGTAAACGTGCGGCTGTCTGTGGCGGAAGTGAGCGTGTATGTGCCGCTGCTCACGTTCCGCGCGTTGCGGGCTAGCTCATACGTCCCTGTATCCGTGCCGCCCGCGCCGGAAAGCGTGTACTTGCCGTCGTCAAGCGACAGGGTGGCATAATTCTTGCCGTCTACCATAAAATACCCGCTGAACTGTGAGGAAGCATTCGTTGTGCTCGTGTCAGTGCTTGTGGTGCCTCCGCCGCTGTCGCTGCTGCTTTCGTTTGAGCAGGCGGTGAACGCTGCTGCCAGTACCGCAAGGGCTGCCGTCATGCCCAGAAGGGCTTTTGTCTGTTTAATCATACGCGATTCTCCTATGAAAGTATAAGTATTAGTTATGTATTTATACTTTACAATAAGTGATACTTAATAGTCAATAAGTGTTATTTATAAAAAGATAGAACTTACTATAAATATAGGTTGTGATTTCATGGATAATCTACAGACTTGTCTTGCAAACAATATGAAACGCTATCGTAAGCAGCGGAATTTATCTCAGGAAAAGCTGGCGGAAAAGGCGGGGGCATCTGCAAACTACATCGCAATGATTGAAAACGGCAGGAATTTTCCCTCCCTGCCCATGCTGCGGCAGATAGCCGATGCGCTTGGAGTGGATGCGCTCGCCTTGTTTGATAAAGCCGCTCTGGAATATCCGAACCTGGAAAGCCTGCGCGCTGATGTGCTTGAAAGCGTGATGCAGGCAGTGAACAAGAGCTTTGACGGCATTATGATGCCCTAGCAGGGGCTAGTCCGGCACCTTCAGATTTTTGACGTCCACCATTTTCACAAGGTTTTCACCTCTCTTCATTTGCAGAAAGTGCGGAAAGCCTAAGGCATACAGCGGATAGGTGTCAAATCCATCCCCGCCGCCCACATTTGCATCCGCAATTTTTACTGCGGGGTGCTTCCCGTATTTTTGAGGATGGGCAAGCACGAATTTCATGCTGCTTGCCCTGTTATTGGTGGACTTGCATTCAACAATCACCGCATCTCCATCTTTTTCAAACAGAAAATCCAATTCAGGAGAACCGCTCGGGGCATGAAAGTAATACAGGGGCTTGCCGTTTTTTGCAAAAGCCGCAGCGACCATATTTTCCGCAACCGCGCCTTTGTATGCCCCCACATTGCCGGAAAGAATTTTTGCAGGAATATCATCCCCTAGCTGGGAAACAAGCAGTCCGGTATCAATATAAAAGACTTTGAACTCCGTTGGTATTTTCACCCCCTCCAAAGGGACGGCGATTTCCCTTGTATTGTATGCCCGTGCAATGAGGCCCAAGTCTTCCAGATACTGCAATCCGTCAGCTTTTTCGGGGGAATGCCCCTTTGCGTTAACGAGGCTGTACTGAAATTTCTTGTACTCTTTGGAAAGCTGGGCAGGGAGGGAATTCAGGCACGCTTCCGCACGCAGTTTGAGTATCTCATTGACTTTGTCATTCCCGTCCTTGTCTTTATATCTGCCAAAATCGTCTTTTATGGACTGTAGGATGCTTCTTTGAATTTCCCGGACTGCGTTTAAATCGTGCGTTTCAAAAAAGCTGTTCACTGCTTCCGGCATACCGCCTACAACCAGATATTGGAGGTACAGATTGCGCATGCTTTCGTGAACAGTCCGTTCTATCATTGTTTTTTCGGCAAGAGAGCGGGAAACATATTCAAAAACTTGTTTGTCCATTCCCGTGTTTATGATAAATTCCCTGAACGTCAGCGGATACATCGTTATCTGCTCTTCGTAGCCCACAGGAATGCCCCGCTCGTATGGCACTCTGAAACCTTTAACGCCGAGAAAGCTCCCCGTGCAGATGACGTCGAATCTGCCATCCATATCCCAGTATTTGAGGGAGCTTCGTGCGTTCGGGCAGTCTTGGATTTCGTCCATAATGAGGAGCGTCTTTCCGGGAACAAAACGGGCGAGCACATCGACGGACGTGATGGAAAGCATCATCTGGTTGACGTCAAAATCCCCCTCAAAAGCCTTGTGGATCGTCTTGTTTGCCCTGAGATCGAGGTAGACTACATTGTCATAAAACGCCTTGCCGAATTCTTTTACGATAAACGTCTTGCCGATCTGCCGCAGTCCGCGAAGGACAAGCGGATGATGAGAGCGCTCTTTCCACGCAATGAGCTCGTTCCATATATCTCTTTTTAGCATATAACCTCGGGATATTTGAGTTTAGGCTCTCTCTTCCCCAGTATACAGCAGTTTTGTCAAAATTCAAAGGATTTTGGGGGTAAATTTTGTCATTTTTAAGAGGTTTCAGGAGGTTATTTTTGTCAAAATTCAAAGGATTTTTGAGGTTGATTTTGTCATTTTTAAGAGGTTTTAGGGGCTTGTTTTTGTCAAAATTCAAAGGATTTTTGAGCGCATATTTTGGCAAAATTCAAATCCGCTTGACGAGCGTGAAGAGTTGTCTACGGGTGATTTATGTGTAGACGACTCTTCACGCTCGTCAA
>CAKZZK010000074.1 GCA_937885235.1 uncultured Treponema sp. | reverse complement strand
AGGCACAATCAGTAAAACTGATGATTTCCATTATAGAACAAATGGAAGCTTCGGTAAAGACCATAGAGAGGCAGCTGGTGGAGCTGACGAAGGATGATCCGATGGTGAAGCGCCTTCTGACAATCAGGGGTTGCGGAAACATTACGGCGTGGACTATAAGGGCATATACGGAGGATATTTCGCGCTTCTCGAATGCAAAGAAGTATGCCGCGTTCTGCGGCCTGGTTCCATGGGTACAGGATTCAAACGAGACCGTCCATCATGGAAAAATAACAAAGCACGGTCCGCAGGAGCTGAGGACCGGGTTTGTGCAGCTGGTATTGGGGATCAGGCGCTGTAAAGACACTTCGGACTGGAGAATGATGCAGCGCTATGAATATATGAAGAAAAATAAGGGCAGCGGCAAATCTATCGTTGCAGCAGCCCGGAAACTGGCGGAGATTGTCTGGACCATGCTTTCAGAGAAACAGGACTTTGACTGCAGCAAGATGAAGGGAACGTACAAAATCCCGAATCTTGTATCTCAGGCACTTGCTGGATAAAAATTTGAACAAAAGTCTATCTTGTTATTGACTTTTTATGGGAGTGAGAAATGAGTAAGTCAATCATTAATGGAAATACGATTTTCAAGGAAAAACACTTTGTATATCAATTAAAGTATATGATGTGTATCTCCGCTATTATTTTCTTTGTCACACACGGTTATTGTTTTCTTAATGCCCTCTATAGTCATGATTCATTAATGATTTTTCAAAATGACGCTGGTTGGCAGATTTCACTTGGTAGGTTCTTACAGCCTGCCTATTGCAGAGTGCGAGGCATGATAGCTGCTCCGTTGTGGATAGGTCTTTTAACATATATATATTTATCTTTTTCAATCTGTATTATAAAAAAATTGCTGTCTTCGGTCGTAAAGGAGCAGAACATTCTTTTAATCGGAATGCTAACGACTTCCATAACGCTTACTCTTTCAAATGCTACCTACATCCCTTGGTCTGATATTTATATGTTAGCCCTCTTGTTATCGGTTTTGGGGGCATATATTGCCATAAAACACTCCAGCTATTTTATTTTTTCTATGATATTTTTGTCTTTATCAATGGGACTGTATCAAGCCTATATTCAGGTTGCCGTGATACTGTTAATGCTTGATGTGTTTTTTGATGTTTTACAAAATAAAGATGTAAGAAATATTTTGAAAAAAAAAGCATTCTATCTATGTGTTGTAATAGCTTCGTTTGTTTTGTATTATTGCTTGTTCAAACTTTTTTTGTATGCATACCAGATACCAGCTACAGTAGGCTATAACGGGCTTACTAAGGTTGGACATTATAAGGATATTTGGAATATTTTTTCTTGTTTTACAGGTTCTTATGCCTATTTGTGGCGTTTTTTTACAAATCCGATATCGGTTCACAAGAGACTTTCCGTTATTGCAAATTTTACGTTGCTTGTAATAGGAATAGTTTCAATTTGTGTAATTCTTTCTAAGAACAAGCTTTCAAAGTTTAATATTATTTTTACAATTGTGCTTGTGTGTTTGTTTCCGTTTGGAGTCAACTTTATTTATTTTATAACTCAAGGAATGGAGCATGGACTTATGATTTACTCATTCTCAGTTGCTCCATTGGTCATATTGCCTTTAATTAATTATGTAAAAGACTTGAACTGCAGCAACCTTTTTAAGGTATTGAGAATTGTAGTTCTGGCTTCGTTTGTTGCAATAATATTCAATGGTATTATTTTTGCAAACCAAGTATATGTAAAAAAAGACCTTGAAGCGAGGTCGACAATTTCCATTGTAACTCGTATCATTGACCGTATCGAACAGACGGAAGGCTATGTAGCTGGAGAGACACCAGTGAAATTCATTGGCAAAATTGGTGAAAATCCACAACTTGTTTCAAAAAGGGCTGGCTTTTGCTATGATGGTCCTGGAAACTCTGCAATAGAGGCCACCACTTATGCCATCTACAGTTATATAAATGGCTATCTTTCGTATCCCATTAATCAGTTTTGGGGTGATGCTCCGCCATTTATTGCAAATGAACTTGATGCTTTTCCTTCAAAAAATTGTACGATTCTTGTTGATGGTGTTTTATACCTAAAATTAAGCGGAAAAAAAGAAGTCGTTAACTATAATGTAGGGGTGCCAGCTCTCCCCGATTACCCTATCATTGATGCGGAGCTCAGTTTTTGCATAGACAGCGAGGTTGTGTCCGATTTTGCTTCATATATCCGTGGCTGGGCATACCATGATAACGACATCTGCCGTGTACTGGTGGGTTCCGACAATGAATTTTGGGAAACTTTCGTTGAGGCGCGACCTGACGTGCAAAAAGTTCATTGTTTGGACAATGATAAGCAAGGGTTTGTCGCGACAATTCTCACAAAGCTTGATGGCTATTCGTTATACTTAATAAATGAAGAAAAAAAGGAAATATATACGGTAAAAGTTGTGGAAAAAGAAAATGACTCAGGTAATAGCAACTCTCAGTGAGAAATACTTTTCGAGTTTTACAGGCACCAAATATTATGATTTGTTTTATTAATCTATTTCTAGTTCCTATCATATCAACTTGTTTTTCAAAATCAGAGCTGAGTGATCTTAGTTTGAATGGATTAAAGATCTATGCAGTTTTGGTGATTTTGGATTTAACCATAACACGTGTTTTTATTGTTTGCATTCGTCATTTTTTTTATATAGAAATAGTAAATGATGGGGTAAAATATACTGTCGTTGCCGTATTATCTGCAATTTTAATTGGTCTTGGAATGAGATTTCTTAAAGGATATAGTGAATTTAAAAAAAGTAGGAGTGAAATTTTTGGCAATGATTTATAATATTATAATTTCACCATTTGAAACTGTCATAGACTGGATTTTTTGTTTTATCCGAAATTGGTTTCCAAAAACAGATGTGATGGGAGCAATTATAGGGGTAAGTCTTGGATTAAACCTTCTGGCACTGCCCCTTTATAGTATTGCCGATAAAATTCAGGAAGAAGAACGTAACGCTTATAAGCAGCTTGAAAAGTGGTCAAGGCATATAAAATCTACGTTTAAAGGCGATGAGCAGTTTATGATGCTTTCTGAGTTTTATAGGCAGAATAATTATCATCCTGTCTATGCACTCCGAAATATATTGCCCGTTTTGATACAGGTTCCTTTTTTTATCGCGGCATATCACTATCTCAAAAATAATGATGCTCTTGGTGAAGCTAAATTTTGGATATTCAAGAATCTTGGTGCACCAGATGCGCTTTATCATGGGCTGAATATTTTGCCAATAGTGATGACATTAATCAATTGGCTAAGTGTGGCTGTATATGTAAAAGGTTTGCCATTTCGGGAAAAAATGCAGGGGTATATACTTGCCATCGTTTTCCTTGTACTTCTTTATAATGCCCCCAGTGGTCTGGTTCTGTATTGGATTTTGAATAATGCTTTTTCACTTGGAAAGAACTTATTGAAGAAAGATAAATGCAGGCAGGTATTCTGCCTGATTTTAAGCTTTTCAGGTCTTGTACTGTTTTATGCACATTATATGATTCGCGATGGTTTCAGCAGTAAACGACTTCTGTTGTTTGCTGGCATATATTTGTTTGGTCTTCTGCCAATACTTATATTGTTCATTTTCAAATCGAAAATTTTATTTTTCCAGTATTTAAAGGAAAAATATATAGGACTATTCAATGTTTGTATGAAAATAAAGAAAATAGTTGTTCATACTTTTTCTTCAAACTTTGAAGGCTTTCTAAGTGCAGGCTGGGCGATACTGATATTATCAGGCTTTGGACTTTCCTTGCTTTGCGGTCTTGTACTTCCAGCAGGCACAATTGCCTCCAGTCCGATAGAGTTTTCGTTTCTTGGTACTATTGCTTCACCTCTTTCTTATGTTCTGTCAAGTTTTTGCATTTGTTTTGGTTTTTTTGTTTTTTGGCCATTTATGTTTTATATGCTGTTTGGTAAAAAAGTCAAAACAATTCTGCCCTTGTTTTCATTATCAATCTTCATTTGTGCATTATTTAATGTTTATGTTTTTAAACATGATTATGGTACGCTTGATATATCTTTTACTTTAAAAAATCCTGCTGTTTTAAACCAGATAAACGTTCTATTCATAATGTTGCCCGTAGAAATATTTCTGTTTTCAGGAATAATATGCTTACTCTTGTTGAAATTTAATAAACAAGTAGTTATATACCTGTTAATACTTTCATTGTGTTTTGGTGAAGCAAGCTTTGGGGGGCTGAATGTTTTAAAAATTATCAAGGAATATAAAGCGTATGTTTTGAACCTTGAGAAATATGGGAATAAAGAAGATGATGAAAATATTAAACCGGTTTATCATCTTTCAAAAACAGGTAAAAATGTTCTTGTTTTATTTTTAGATAGAGGGCTTGGCCCGATTGTTGAAGATATTTTTGATGAATTTCCTGAAATAAAAAGAAAATTTGATGGATTTACTTGGTATCCAAATACATTAAGTTTTTCAAATGCTACACTTTATGGAGCTCCACCTCTTTATGGAGGGTACGAATATACAGAAGAAGAAATAAATAAACGTAATGAAGAGTTTTTAAGAGACAAAAATACTGAATCACAACTTGTCTGTGCAAAGTTGTTTGCTGATGCTGGTTTCAGCGTTACAATGACTGATCCTGTTTTCCCAAATTATAGTTACAAAGGTGATTTAAGAAATTATGTTGATTATGAAAGAATAACTGTTAAGGAAATAGAGGGAGACTATTATGATGATTTTTTAAAAGAGAAAGGGCTTGAGGATTATAAGAAATCTGATTTTGTTTGTCGAAAACAAATAATAAATTTCTCTTTTTTGCAAATACTTTATCCTAAATTTCGTGAATTTTTTTATTCGCATTTTTATAAGTTGATAAGGGACATATCACCTTTGGACGATGGATCAAAAAAATGGATAAAGGCATTTTCAAACCTGTATTTTCTTCCTGTTTTGACTGACTTTGATTCGAAAAATGATTCTTTTGTCAGTATTCATTCCATGGCGACACATGATATTGATTCAGTAACGATAGGGAATGATTTTGAATCTGTTGAGCCTTATGCTGATGAAGATAGAATATTAAAGCATTATAAGGGAAATATCGCTGCTTTCAAACAACTTGGGAAGTTTTTTGATTTTCTTCGTGAATACGGTGTGTATAACAATACACGAATTATCATTGTCTCTGACCATGGTACATGGGGAGTAGAATTCAAACAATTTGATGGTTCTGCCCTTAAAGGATTAAGGGAGTATTATAGTGCCATGCTGCTCTATAAAGACTTTGATTCTAATGATACTATAAAAAGAGATGATGCTTTTATGACGAATGCCGATACGTTGTTCCTTGCTAAAGATTGTTTGTATTTATCAGATAAAAATCCCTTTACAGGAAAGGTCTTGGAACAAAGTAAAGAACAGGGGGTTAATATCTATGGGGTTATTGAATATAAGCCTGATAGATGTTTTAATTTGACGGAATTTCCTCTTGATAAAGAAAATGCAGCATGGCATGTTAGTGAAAATATCTATAATGAATCAAATTGGATCCCCCTCCTCGAATGGGAGAAAACCCACGGAGGCTCACAATGATGCTGCCGCTATACATCGACCCCGGCACGGGATCCATGCTGTTCAGCCTGTTCATCGGCCTCGCCGCAGCTGGCACCTTCGCCGCACGGAGCGCGTTCCTCAAGCTTCGCTTTATCCTTTCCGGCGGCAGGGTGGCGAAGCAGGCTGACGAAAAGAACATCCCCTTCGTGATATTCAGCGACCACAAGCGCTACTGGAACGTGTTCCACGCCCTCTGTAACGAGTTCGAGAGCCACGGCGTGGAACTTGTGTATTACACGTGCAGCCCCGACGACCCCGCGCTTTCCATACCGTATAAGCACGTGCATACAGAGTACCTCGGCAGGGGGAACCGCCCCTACGCGAGGATGAACCTTCTCCATGCGGACATCGTGGTGGCGACCACTCCCGGGCTGGACGTGTACCAGTGGAAGCGCAGCCGCTACGTGAAGTGGTACGTGCACATCCCGCACACGGTGCGCTCGCTGCAGGTCTACCGCATGTTCGGCCTCGACCATTATGACGCGGTGCTGACCGGCGGGCAGAGCCAGAACGGGAGCGGCAGGGAGATGGAGGAGGCGCGGCCCTCCATAGCGAGGAAGGAATATGTCGTCGTCGGCAGCCCGGTGATGGACAACATACTGGCGCAGCGGAAATCGGCGGCTGTACGCCCTGCGAACGCCCGCCCCGTGGTGCTCGTCGCGCCGAGCTGGGGGAGGAGCGGCATCCTCACGAAGTTCGGCGCCCGTTTCCTTGAGGCTGTATCGCGGACGGGCTTCGATGTCGTCATACGACCGCACCCGCAGACGGCGGTGAGCGAGCGGCACATACTGGAGCCGCTCATGGAGCGTTTTTCCAGTATGGAATGGAACTTCGACAACGACAACTTCGCCGTGCTGGACAGGGCCGACGTGCTCATATCTGATTTCAGCGGGACGATGTTCGACTTCGCGCTGGGCTTCGGAAAGCCCGTCATATATACGGATGTGGAATTCGATACCGCGCCCTACGATTACGCGGGGAACCCCCGCGAGCCGTGGGACTTCGCCGTCCTGCCGAGGATAGGCGTGAGGCTCGGCGAAGGGGATTTCGGAAGGATGGGAGAGGTCATCGGCTCGGTGCTCGCAAACGGGGAGCTCCGAAAGAATTTGGATGCCGTGCGGGCGGAATGCTGGGAGAACCCCGGCGGCAGCGCGGCTGCTGAATTCGGCTACCTCATGGAAAAGCGGAACGCCCTGCAGAATGCAGGGAATACAAAGTACGACGACAGGTAAGGAGTATAGAATGGACTTACAAGAACGGGTTGATTTGAAGAAGGCCGAGCGGAGCGAGCTGTACGTGCTTGAGCCGCCGTTCCCGTATACGAACTTCCTCGTGGAGACGTCGAACGCATGCAACCATGAGTGCATCTTCTGCGCCCACCAGAAGATGAGGCGGAAGATCGGAAAGATAGACACGGAATTCCTCTACGGCATCCTGCGGCAGGCATACGGGCTCGGCACGAGGGAGGTGGGCTTCTATGCGACGGGCGAGCCCTTCCTTGTGCCCGAGCTGCCCGACTATGTGCGCAAGGCGAAGGAGATAGGCTATGAATACGTGTACCTGACCTCGAACGGGGCGCTTGCCACGCCTGAAAGGATCCGCGCGGTCATCGACGCGGGGCTGGACAGCATCAAG
>CAKZZK010000073.1 GCA_937885235.1 uncultured Treponema sp. | reverse complement strand
TCTGGTTCATTCTCCCATTATACCACATTTTTTCGATTTAATCAGCGGTTCCATAAAAATCCTCCCGCGCCCTCGACAGTGACCCTTGCGGTTCCCTGCCACTGCGTGGAAGGCTTCGGCTCCCCGGCTCCAAACAGGTTCCCCAGCATGACAAGTGGATTGATTGTCATGCCCAGGCAGGACACATTCCCGTAGTACGCTTTCTCCGGATACTGCTGCAAGCCCCACCATGCCGTGTCCTTGTGGCAGATAATAAACACCCCCGCGGCAACCTTGCACCAGACGCGCACGAAGCTTTTGGGCAGGAGCTTGAACTGCTGCCCGAATTTTACGCACAGCCCGTCGTACAGCATCTGATATATATCTTGTATGGTTCTGTTCTGTGGCTCCACTTATACCACCCCCCTCAAATAAGTCCTGTCATAAACATCCTCATCGCCTTTCTTGAGGACAACCCTGAGCGCAAGCCGCTTCGCATCCTCGAGCCGCGCCGTTATCTCCATCTTGTCCACCGCGCCCTCGTCTATAAGCCATGCAAGGTCAAGCTTTGCCGCTTCCACCGCCACCTTCGTCGTAGACGGCGTGAGCGGAATCCCGTTTGTCGCGTACTGGAACCGGCTCACCATCCTGGATGCCTCTTCCTCATCCGCAATGCAGTCCCCCCACCAGCCAAGCCTGTTTGCCACCCTGCCAGGATCTTCCACATTGCCCCCTAAAAGGGAAAGCAGCACCGCCGTGCCGTAGCCGCCGTCCGGCACGATAAGCCCGTCTTCAATGCTAAGCTCCGCCCCGTCGTCGTGAAGCTCCAGTAGGACGTCCCTGCTGAACTCTGCCGCGCTCACCTCCATAAACACCCCCTATGAAATGGTTTCGCCCACATGCGGCTCCCCCGTGTAGCGGCACGTCTTTATCGCGCAGAACGCCCCCTTGCCTGTAGCGGGAGCGGAGCCGTCCTTTTTAAGCGGGCCGCCCGCAAACTCGATGGGCCCGTTCACCTTGATGCTCCCCCCGTTTACCGTCACGTTCTGCTTCCCTGTCACCGTCATATCCCCGTCCACTGTGATGTCCACCGCATCGTGGTTCTCAATCGTCACCGCCTTGGGCGTGTTGATAACAAGTGTCCCGTCATGGTTCAGCTTTATAACCGTTTGGAACTTTCCCCCGTCTGGATCGCGGCTGAAAAACCACAGGTCGCCTTCCGTTATGTCGTCAAGCCCCTCTTGCAGATGGTTCAGCATCCCGCACACCGCAAATTTTCCCGTTCCGTCAATCTTTATAAGCAGCATCCTGTCGTCAGGCAATGGCACCGCATGCACCCCCGGGGGAGCATAAAACTTCGATTCCGAATTAAAGTTCAGCCTTGTTTCCATCGTATTGATGATGAACTTCTCCATCCTGTTCTTCAAGAGACGTGCAATCCTGCTCATCTATTCCTCCCACGGCCATTTTGCCGGAATTTCGTTGTTCCGCAGCCCCGGCAGCACAAGCTGCATCTTCGTGCAGATGCCGTTCGTATCATCCTTGGTCAGCTCAATGCTCTTTGCCTGCAGCTTCGTCTCCGAATAAATCTGCGCGGTAGGGCTCTTCACCACCACGCAGCACCCCTTTTTAAATATGTTTCCGTCCTTGTCCGTCACGCCCGTCACAAAAAGCTCGTAGCTCACGCAGGTACAGAACATTGCGCACGCCTTCGCGGTCACCGCCTTTTCAAGGTCGCCGCCCTCGGTGTCGTCCACCACGTAGGAATAGGGCTTCAAAACCCCGTTCTTGGTCAGGTACGAATTTTCAAACGTATATTTCTCAGGCACGTTCTTTGCGTCCTTGTCCTCGTTCACCTTGGTGTAGCCCGTCACGTGCGAGTAAAAATCCTTCTCATCGAATTTCGCTGTACAGCTCAAAAAGCGGATGTCCCCCTCAATGAACGTTGCCACGGCATCCTCCGGCATCGCGTTCCAGAACCTGAGCGACCCGTCCGGCGTATTGGTAAGCACAAGCCCCCGCTGTTTTGCCAGCCCGGAAAGAAAGCCCAGTATCTTGTCGCCGATGTCATAGGCGACATCTTCAAACGCAGCCCCTTCGTCTCCGTCCATTACCACGCTTATGCCGAACGGACCTGCGGCATGGTTTGCAATCCCGCTGAGCGTCATCCCCTTGTACTGGGGCGGAAAGAGCGCATCTGGCAGCGCGCAGTCAAGGATGCCGCACGTCGCATAGCCCTGCAGGTCAACCGTGCGGCTGTTCGGCGTAATCTTCGGGTCGGGCACGAGCAGCTTCCCCGCAAACACAATCTTCTTGTTGTAATACAGTGCCGCATCAAGATAGGTGAGCGGCTTGAACGACGTGCGGAATACCTCCTGCTCAATGTCAAAGGGGGCCGAAAGGGAAAAGGCATCCGGCGCATCATCGTTGAGCACCAGCTTTGCGGCGGTAAAGCCCGTGAACAAAATCCCGTTCAGGTAAAGCTCAAAGTCGTGGATTCCTCCCCCTGCATCCTGTACCGGCGTGCCTGCCTTTATCGTCTCTTTGGGCGGCTCGTCATCTGGAATGATGAGCACGTCTCCGGGGAATATGAGCGGCGATCCATCGACCGCCGTCTTCCTTCCGGCGAGCTGCGGATTTGCATCTACTATTGCATGCCACTTTGCCCAGGAGCCCGTATACTTGATGCTTATCGCGCCGAGCGTGTCCCCGCGCGCAACGGTATGGCTACGCGACATAGTAGGCCACCTCCCTGCCCATCGGCAGCACTTCAAGCTCGTCTGCGTTCAGGTTGTTTTCCTGGATGAACTCATCCACGCGCTCAAGGCTCCCGTAAAGCTCCGCGACAAGCTCCAGAAGCTGCCTGTCCCGCCCCAGCGTGATGATCCGCCGCGAAGGCAGGCTGAATGCCGTCATCAGGATGTAGTACGCGGTAGAAGAAAGCAGTTCCTGCATGTCGCTTGCCGTTGAAGAAGTGTCAGGGCTTATGTTTTCCTCCGCATATTCATCCGCAAGCGCCACATAGTCGTCATACAGTTCTTCAAGCTGCACCATCGCTTCCATTGCCTCCGCGCGGTTGCGGAATCCCGCCCCCGTCTTTGTGTCGGTCGCCTCGGCAGCCACCAGCGCCGCATGCGTCGCGCTTGACACGATCGCGGCAGAAGAAAGCATCGTTGCCTGATAGCGGTTTTTTATGTCAGTCTTTTTCATAACGCCCGCAGAAATGCTCGCATGGTTGCCCCCGAGCACAGCCTTTACGCTCGCTCCGGCGTTGATGTACGCAGAAATCGTCTTGGATGGAAACGAAATGCTCAGCGATGGCAGCTTGAATATGGCAAAAAGGCTGAGCGCGTAGTTCTTCCTCCCCGAACGCTCCGTTATCTTTGCGCCGGACGCAAGCTCCACCGTCTGCGTCTCAAGCCCCTGGAAAGTCTCCCATGCCTTCTTGTTCTTTGCCTCTTGTGCAGGGAATGTCGATGCGGCGCTCTCTGCCCCTGAAGAGCCGGAAGAAGAGGGGGAGGCTACGGAAATCGTTCCTCCGGATGCCCCCGCGGTAGAGACAGACTGCACGGGGCTGCACAGGTTTTCCTGCGCAATGTCTTCCATTGCCGCATAGGATGCCTCCGCGGCCTGCTGCATCGCGTCCGCCATCTTTATCTGGCTTGACGGATCATCTGTCTCGGTCTCCCGTGCAAACTCCTCGGCGGCAGACTCTTCAATCTGTTGGTATTTCTTCTCGATTGCTTCCGTTTTGGAAGTCTTCCCGTCTGGCATCGCGACGGCAGTAATTGTCTCTGCAAACGTGACTGAAACCGTAGACACGTTCGCCCCAGAGGTAAGGTTGTCCGTGCGCTTGAATGTCCCTGTCGGCACCACCTTGCGCGTCCCGTACAGCGGATGCTGCAGCTCCCCGATGCCCTTCTGTTCAAGCCCCTTTTCAAAATCGTCTGCCTGCGCCGTGCACTCCGGCCCTGCAAAAATGCACTCAAGCGGAAAGCGCCTGCCGCCCCGCCTAACATCATCAACTTAAGGACTGCTGTTTAAAATTTTCGAAATCCAGTAGAA
>CAKZZK010000072.1 GCA_937885235.1 uncultured Treponema sp. | reverse complement strand
CCCCGCCGTAAGCCTTGCGGGTGATGACAGTCACTTTCGGCACGCTTGCTTCGCTATACGCATAGATGACCTTTGCCCCGTGGCGGATAATGCCCTTCTGTTCCTCATCCGGTCCCGGCAAAAATCCCGGCACATCTACAAAGTTCACGAGAGGAATGTCAAAGCTGTCGCAGTAACGCACAAAGCGGGCAATCTTGTCTGAGGCATCGCAGTTCATCAAACCGCCCCAGACGGCAGGATTGTTTGCCACAATGCCCACTGTTTTGCCCTCTATCTTCGCAAATCCTATGACAGCCATCTCAGCAAATTCCTTCATCACCTCAAAAAAGCTGTCATCGTCAACAACGCAGTCAATCACTTCGCGGATGTCGTAGCCCTTCTTGCTTTCTTCAGGCAGGACCGCAGCAATCTTGCGCTCTTTCTTGTGTTCATCGAATTTGAATTTTGGTTCGGCGATAATTTCCTCCCCGTAATAATGGGGAATGTAGTCAAGCAGCTTGCGCACTTCGTCATAGCAGTCAACCTCCGTTTCGCAGCGGAAGTGGGCAACACCGCTCTTCTGCGAATGGATGGAAGCTCCGCCGAGGTCTTCCGCGCTGATGTCCATGCTGAGCACGCTCTTCACTACCTTGGGACCTGTTATAAACATCTGGCTGATTTTGTCCACAGAGAAGATGAAATCCGTAATGCCGGGGGAGTAGACAGCACCGCCTGCACAGGGACCGGCGATGATGCTTATCTGGGGAATGATGCCGCTTGCCCGCACATTCTGATAGAAGAGGTCACCGTAGCCGCAGAGCGCGTCAACTCCCTCCTGAATGCGCGCCCCGCCCGAATCATTGATGCCGATGACGGGACAGCGGACCTCGATGGCCTTGTCTATGAGCTCTGCAATCTTCTGACCGTGCACCTTGCCGAGGCTGCCCCCCTGTACGGTAAAATCCTGCGCATAGACGGCAACTTTCTTGCCGTTTATCTTGCCGAAACCCGTGATAACGCCATCATAGGGAATTTCCTTTTTGTCCATGCCGAAACTTGTACACTGATGGTGTGCTGCCGAATATATTTCATAAAAACTGTTTTCATCGCATAGATGCTGAATACGCTCAATAGCGTGGTATTTACCTTTTGCGTGCTGCTTTTCAAGGTCATAGGTCTGTTTTGCCATCTCTTACCTCACAATACTTTAGTACTGCCTATTGTAATAAGAAAGATGGCAATAGTCAATATGACAAAATCCGTTAATTTGTCAATCAGAAGTCCCTCATGTTTTTGTAAGTTTTAGCTCGAAACTCACTCATGTTTTTGTAAATCATCCTTCAAAAGTCCCTCATGTTTTTGTAAATTTTGCTTGAAAACTTGCTCATAAAATGGTAACATGGCTGTATGGAAGCAAAGCCGCCGTACATACAGCGCAAGGCAGACTTTTACCTTGCCGAATGGAAAGAAAATCCCCAAAAGCTGCCGCTCATCATAAAAGGGGCGCGGCAGATTGGGAAAACCGAAACCATCCTGCATTTTGCCGCCCGGAATTATGAAAATACCGTGTACATCAATTTCGTGACGGATGAAAAATTCAAATCAATCATAAAGGATGGCTACGAAGCGCAGAGCATTGTGAAAAACATCACCCTCATAGATGCTTCCAAAAAGTTCATCCCCCATAAGACGCTTATCATCTTTGACGAGCTGCAGGAATTCCCCGAGATTGCAACAAGCCTTAAATTCTTCAAGATTGACGGCAACTATGATGTCGTCTGCTCTGGCTCTCTTTTGGGAATCAGTTACAGGCGCATACAGAGCAACAGCGTGGGTTACAAGATTGACTATGAAATGTCCTCGCTTGATTTTGAAGAGTTCCTGTGGGCAAAGGGCTATAAAGACGCGCCGCAAGAGATGCTTTCAAAGATGAAAAACCTCACGCCGTTTACCGAGCTTGAGCACAAGGTTTATGCCGACCTGTTCCATGATTTTTGCATTACAGGCGGAATGCCCGCCATCGTTTCTTCCTATTTACAGAAGGGCACGTTTGAAGGCATTCTTGAAATGCAGCGGCAGCTTGTCCTGAGTTATAAGGAAGACGCAAAGAAATATGCGGAAGGGCTTGATAAAATGCGGATCGCGAACGTGCTGAACCATATCCCTGTCCAGCTTGCAAAGGAAAACAAGAAGTTCCAGATTTCAAAGGTCGCACAGGGGGCGCGATTCAAGGATTACTGGGGCTGCATTGAATGGCTTAAGGACGCGGGAATCGTCATTGTCTGCTACTGCATGAATTTCCCGGAGCTTCCGTTAAAGGGAAACTATGATGCCTCGAAATACAAGCTGTATTTTTTTGACACAGGCCTTTTGCTTGCAAACCTTGATGAAGATTCCCAGGAAGATTTGCGTGTGCATGGAAACTTTGGCGTTTATAAAGGTGCGCTGTATGAAAACATCATTGCGGAATCCCTGTACAAGCAGGGCTTTGAACTGTATTATTATAAAAAGGAGGATTCCACGCTCGAAGAGGATTTTTTTGTGCGCGCAAAGAATTTCCTTATTCCCGTAGAAGTAAAGGCGACAAACGGAACTGCAAAGTCGCTGCGCACCTTGCTGAAAAGCGGGCATTATGCGGACATAACGTATGGGATAAAATGCATTCAGGGGAACATAGGCTTTTCACAAAATGTCTTTACCTTCCCCTATTTCTGTTCGTTTTTGCTCAAACGGTATTTAAAAGACTTTGCTCCTCCTGCGGATGCGGTCAGTTTGTCCACATATACAAAGCTGTAGGAACAGACATTGTTCCTGTCATCGCCGTATTCATCACCATAAACAGGTAATCGCTGGATTTTTCCTGCCCGCAGTCCGCATACTGGACATCCGGCCGGTAAATGAGGTCATGCAGCCTTTTGACTATTCGTGCCCCCATTCACCACCCCGGTTCTGGCAAAACACGGGAAACAGATTTCCATGCCCTTGATGGAAAGGCAGCTAAAACCTGTTCTCCTGCTGTATTTTGTCAGCGGCTTCCAGAATTTCAGAATTGGAAGGCAGCCAGCGGTATTTTTGGCGCAAAAGGTTCACGCCGGGAATTACAACCTTGCCAGCCTTTTCCTGCGCGCTTTCGTACTGCTCTTCCCCATTCTCCACCTGCGTGAAACAGGCTTTGTAATCTTTTTGGAAGCTCTGATAGTCAACGCTGAGCGGCACCGCGTCGTGCTGGAACATCTTTGTGATTATCCAGCGGCGCTTTTTGAAGCTGAGCGTGAGTTCGTCTTCCTGCTGCATGACAGTAAGCGTTTCCGGTCCCTCATTGTAGATGAGGTAGTAGGAAGTGCGGAGCTTTTTCTCTGCCCCCTCCTTGATGACGTTGCCGTCCTCTTCCGTAATCGGCTCCAAAAAGTCCTTTTTTGCGGGACCGGAAAAGTACAGGTTACCCTTGCTTTCGTTTATGACGAACTGAGAAAGCCCATAGATGTTGTAACTTCCGTCATAATTGAAGTTAAGCCATTCCGCAGGAGTCACCGTCTTGTCCTTGTAATTGTAGACCGAGCGAGACTTTGAAGAAACGTAAAAGGTGCTGATGATGTTTTCCACATTGCTGAAGTCCTTTCCCTGCGAGCTTTGCTTTACTGACATAACGTCCAGATTGTTGATGGCGCTGTAAAACATTTCCACCGTCTGAAAAGACGTAAGCCCCCTCGTGGTTGGCTGCTGCATATTGCCCTGTATGAGTATTGCCGAGAGGATGATGAGCACCGCTGCCACTGCGCCCCCAATAGAAAGTGCCGTGCGGTGACGGCGCAGCCATCGCTTTCTGCCGAGCGAACGCTGAAAATGCTGCTGATGCTGCTTTGCCGTCTCCTCAAACTGCTCCTGTGACACCCGTGCCTTGTGAATGACCGCCTTGAGCTGTCCGTCTTGGGGAATGTTGCCGTCATCCGTCAGCCCTAGCTCTCGATAGAACGCCACAAGCGGAAACCTCATGCCCGCCCGCTTGTCTGACAATCCCCCTTCCTGTGCCTTGCTTTCCTGAATGATGCGGGTAATCTGGGCGTCAAGGTTTTTCCCCTTTGTTGCGGGTTTGCGGCAGAGCGCGTTGTCTATGAAGGCGGCAAGTCCTTCGTCCAGTGCCCATATACGGTCTTTCAGGGGGATGAAGTTTATGTCGCGGTAGTCTTCTTCGCGCTTATCGCTGTCAGTTTCGGGGAAGGGAAGGTCGTCTGCAAGCAGCCGATAGGCGATGACTGCCTGCGTGAATTGGAGCGCGGCATTTTTTGCAAGCGTTTTATTGACGTATTGTCCTTCCCACTTGCTGTAATCTTCCGTGCCCGCACACTGCATTGCCGTTTCAAAGAGTTCCTGCGGAAGGAAGAGTACGCGCGTAAAATCAGCTGAAATCAGTATGCCGCCCGCCCCCACATCCTTTAGCTTGATGTCCTGCTCTTGGGCTGCCTCAATGGCTGTGCAGACAAGGGCACCTGCAAGCACCTGCTTTGCTTTGTCGTGTTCATCGAAAAAAGCCTTGAGCGAGAGGGAGCTGAATGCCGCTCCTTCAAGCAGCACGGCATCTTCGTCCTCTGCGCTCTTTGTGCCGATGAATGACCAGGGGCGGAACGTCCACCTGCTGCCGTCTTTCTCTGCAATCCACCCCCGTTCTTCAAGGTGCTGGGCAAGCTTTGACTTGGAGAAAGCCCGCTGCGTCATAGAGGTATTCAAGTAGACATTGCCGTTTTTGGAAAATACCAGCTGCCTGTCCATACCGCCGTCCTAGCGCCTGCCTTCTGCGCCGTAAAGGTATTTAAAATAGTCCATATTGGTGCTCAGCGTGGCATCAAACTGGCCTATGGTCTGCTTGTAGGATTCAAGGCTCTTCCAGAACTCGTAGAAAGCGGGATCCTGATTATATGCCTCGTTGTAGATAGCTGCTGCCTCTGCGTCTGCCTTTCCCTTGGTTTCCTCGCTGATGCGATACGCCTCACTCTCTATGGTGCGCCGCTCGTTTTCAAGTTTGCCGAGCCATTCCGCCTTTTTGCCTTCACCGAGCGAGCGGTAAGCCTGTGCCACCTGGTTGCGTTCCTTTATCATGCGGCTGTAGACGCTTTCGGTGAGCTCATCGGAATATTTTATCTGGCGAGGCACGATATCTATCAGCTCTATGCCGTACTCGACAACCATCCTGCGCGCTTCGGCAAGCATTTCCTCGCAAAGTTTGGCGCGTCCCTTTGCCACTACCTCGTTCTGCGTGTTTACGTTGACGAGTGACTGGATTTCAGCGGCTTCCTCATCGCTTACGCTCTGTGAGCTGCGGGACTGCTCGTTGATGATGTTGGAACTGCGCACAATCTCGCTCAGGCGGTTCCGCGTGATGATGGTGCGTGTGGAAGAGTCTATGATGTCGCTGAGCTTTTTGTTTGCCTCGTCAATAGTCCTGAGCGACTGGTAGAACTTTGCGGGATCGGTAATCCGCCAGCGGCTTGTCGTGTCCACAATGATGAACTGGTTCTCCTTTGTGGGAATCCTCGCATTGTCGCCGTCAAGGGAAAGCGTTTTCCGCGGATAGATTGTCACCATATCTATGGCGGGAATGCGCAGGTAGAGACCGGCAGCCGTGCGCGTGGCGGCAAACTGCCCAAAGCGAGTTACCACCGCTTGGTTCCCCTCATCTATGATATAGAAAGGACCTGCTGCGAAAAATGCAATCACACAGACAGCCAAAACCAGCAGTATAATATAGAAGCTTTTTTTGCCTTTTACTTTGTCAGCCATTGTCATTTCCTCCTAGTTGCTCTTCTTTGTGCCGTTCAGGTCTTTGATGGGCAGCATATTGTCAAGCTCACTGTCGATGAGCGTGGGCTTTGCTGAAGAAAGCACCTCGTCCATCATCTCAAGGTAGAGACGCTCCCTCGTGATGGTGGGGGATTTGCGGTACTCTTCATAGACAGAGTTGAAGCGAGCCACATCACCCTTTGCCCTGTTCACGCGCTCTGCGGCATAACCCTGCGCAATCTGAATCTGCTGGTCTGCCTCGCCCTGCGCCTTGGGAATCTGGGAATTGTAGCTTTCCTTGCCCTCGTTGATAAAGCGGTTCATATCCTGTATTGCCTTGTTTACGTCCTCAAAGGCATCCTGCACCCCCTGCGGAGGCACAATGTTCTGGAACTGCGCGATGGTGACAGTGATGCCAAGCTCCAGCTTTTTGAACTGCTCGTTCATCTTTTCCACCGCGAGGTCCTGTATGTTGGTGCGCTCGGCACTCATGATGTCCAAGATGGCGCGGTCTCCCACCAGCTCGTTTATGACCGAATAGCTGATGTCGCGAATAGTCTTTGTTTTGTCCTGCACGGAAAAAAGCCAGTCCTTGGCGTTTGTAATGCGGTACTGGATGATCCATTCCACATCGACAATGTTAAGGTCTCCCGTAAGCATGGTGGATTCCGTGGTGATGTTGTTCACGTATTGATTTACCACGCCGGGCTTCGTCGTGCGGAAGCCGAACTGTTCCGTCTGTACTGCCTGAGGGCCGGGAACGATGTATTTTTTGTCTATGCCGAAGGGCAGCTTTGTCTGTAAGCCCGCGCCCAGCGTCTTGTAGTATTTGCCGAAACGGGTTACCACTGCCTGTTCCGTCTGGTCAACCACATACAGGCTTGAAAAAATCGCTACGGTGGCAAACACCGCGATGATGAGGGCGATGAGCGTTGACGGTTTGAGAATTCGCTTGGCAGCTTCTGCTGTTTTGTTGTCCATAAGACTCCTCTTTATAAAAAATCTTCTATTAAACATATTGAGAAAACAGGGATAAATCAAGTGATTTTTTTATGTAGACGGTCCCCCCGCTTTATGATACGATAAGCGTATGGATCAGCTTCAAAACTCGGCAGATATGTGCATACGGCGTGCCTGTGAGAAAGACACTGGCGATATTTTAAAGCTCCTTGTTCAGGTGGACATGGTGCACCACAATGGCCGTCCAGACCTTTTCAAGGGACCGGCAAGCAAGTATACGGCGGAAGAGCTTTCTGCCCTGTATGCAGATGAGGGGCGTCCCATCTTTGTGTACGAGCTGGATGGCCACGTGGCCGGCTACGCATTCTGCATTTTCAAGCAGCTGCCCAATGACAACGTGCTGACGGACATCAAGACGCTCTACATCGATGACCTCTGTGTCGATGAAAAGCTGCGCGGCAAGCACATTGGCAAAAGCCTCTATGACTACGTGCTTGGCTTTGCAAAAGAAGCCGGCTGCTATAACGTGACGCTCAACGTCTGGACTTGTAATCCCGGTGCCATGAAGTTCTACGAGCGCTGCGGGCTTGTGCCGCAAAAGATTTGTATGGAAAAAATACTCTCTGGCCATTTTGTTTGCGCTGTCTAGTGTCTTTTCATGAAGCATGAGCTGGCAGATACTTTTTGCTGATATTGGACGGAATGGCAATGTTGTTGAATAGGACATCTTTTTTTGCACTGTAAATTTATTCACTTTTCAGTGAGAAACGAGTGACTTTGCAGTGAGAAATGCCTTTTTTCTCACTGAGAAAGCGATGGCTTTGCAGTGAGAAACGCCTCTTTTCTCACTGAGAAAGCGATGCTTTGCAGTGAGAAACGCCTCTTTTCTCACTGAGAAAGCGATGGCTTTGCAGTGAGAAACGTCTCTTTTCTCACTGAGAAAGCGATGGCTTTGCAGTAAAAAAACGATAGTTTCTTACTGAGAAAAATTAGAAACAAACAAATAATTATTAATGCTTGGGAAAAATAAAAAAGGGTAAATTTTTTTGCAGTTATGTGTCAAAATTGAATTCCAAACCAGACTATATATGTAACTAGATAATATAGTGAGGTACATATTTA
>CAKZZK010000071.1 GCA_937885235.1 uncultured Treponema sp. | reverse complement strand
AACGCAGGCGGAAGCGTCTACGTACGCCGCTATCTCGGAGGCTGTCAAAGCGAGCACATCGGTGCGCTTTCCGGTGACTTTGATATCTATCGTATGGTCGAGCCCGGAAATAACCGAAAGCCCCGTCGGAACGTTTTCGACGACGACGGCAATACCCGTGATCGTTCTTTCGTATACCGGGCTGTTGGCGCTGACGGCGTAAAGCCAGATGACGAACGCGAAAAGCACGGAAACGATCTTTGCGGCGAGATCGAGCCACTTGTTTTTCTTTACCGTGTATTCTCCGTCGGATATGACGTATTCCTGCTCGCGCTTTTTCATACGTTTTCACCTCCGTCGTTCTTTCTGTGAAGCTTATGATTTTTCTGCTCTACTACGAGCAGAGCGTAAAGCTGGTTTTTAAGCGACGTGTAATCGAAATTTCGCTTCAGCTCACCGTCAAGCGCGATCGAGACGGTCCCCGTCTCTTCGCTTACGATGATGACTATCGCGTCGCTGTTTTCACTCATGCCGAGCGCGGCACGATGGCGGGTACCATAGGTTTTCTTTATATCATACTGCTCGCTCAAAGGCAGGAAACAGCCCGCATACAAAACCTTGCCGTTTTGCACGAAGGTGGCACCATCATGCAGGGGGGTGTCATGTCCAAAAATCGTTATCAGCAACGCCGCAGAGAGATTTGCGTCAAGCTTTGTACCGGTAGTCATATAGTTGTCAAGCTTGGTCTGGCGTACAAATACCACCAGCATACCCCGTTTCTGCTGAGAAAGCTTTTCCGCGGCGATGAGCACGGTGTCCACATACGTGTGCTTGGAACGAGAACCAAAGGGAAGCCACTCCGTCTGGCCCAATTTTAAGAGAATCTTGCGTATCTCAGGCTGGAAGACAATGACGATGCCCAGCAAAAGCACAGGAGTAAGCTTGTCTAAAAGCCACTGAAGGGTTGACAGCTGCAAAAGATAGACGACAACATAAAATATGCCGATAACAATGCCCGACTGCAATATCTGCATAGCATTTGTGCGCACCAAAAGCACATACATACTGTACAGCAAGAAAGCAAGAATGCTTATGTCAATGAGGGGCTTGATGTGATTATAAATCCCCAAGAAAAACTGTAGACTGTCCAATTTTCACTCCACTGCTCAAACATGATTTTAACACGTCAAGCATATTCCGACAAGGTGCAACATCGTGGACGCGAAGCATAAATGCACCGCTCAGCACGGAAAGCATATTGGCGGCCACTGTGCCTTCAAGCCTTCTTTCCACGGGCTCTCCCGTCATCTCCCCTATAACGCTCTTGCGGGAAAGCGCCATCAGCACGGGATAGCTGCCCCCGCACAGGAAACCGCAACGGCAGATAAGCGCGGTATTTGCCGCCATATCCTTGCCAAAACCGATGCCGGGGTCTATGATAATCTTCTCCCTAGCAATGCCAAGCTGCTCTGCGTATAGCGCACGGGCGGAAAGGTAGCCACTGACTTCGGCAAGCACATCGGTGTAGGAGGTATGCTGCTGCATGGTCTTGGGAATTCCCCGCTTGTGCATGAGGATGACAGGCAAGCTTTTTTCGGCGGCAAAGTGTCCCAGTCTCTCGTCATCTTCCAGCGCGGAAATATCATTTACGATGTCCGCCCCCGCGTTATAGGCGGCTTCCATGACGGAGCGCTTTCTGGTATCCACCGAAATCGGAATGGAAGAATGCCTACGGATGCCCTCGATTACCGGTATGATGCGCGAAAGCTCCTCGCCGTCAGACACGTAGGCGGCGCCGGGACGGGAAGACTCTCCGCCTATGTCGAGCAGGTCAGCGCCTTCATCAATCAGCCTGAGCCCTTCCTCCACCCCGCCGCGGCTTCCGGCATAAAAGCTGTCGGGAGTAGCATTGACTATGCCCATGACAAAGGCGGGACGCTCAGTCTGCACCGTCCGCCCGGCAAGATGCAGTTCACGCATGGGACTTCTCCCCATCAGAAAGCGATGTAAGCAATGCGGCGGCGGCCTGGGCTATATGATTTGGGTCGAGCCCTAACGATTCGAGAATCTGCGCGCGGGTTCCCGTACCCACAAAGCAGTCGGGAAAGGCAAGCACCTTGGTACGCAACTTTTCCGTATGACTGTTTTGGTGAAGCACCCGCTCCAGATGCTCCGCCATGCCTCCTATATACACGCCGTCCTCAATCAGGACGACGGCGCTGTAGCGTTCCGCTATGGAAACAAAGTAGCTTTCATCGAAGGGCTTTAAGAAACGGAGGGTAAAAATATCAGTCGCTATGCCCTGCAACAGGAGGGAACGGGCAGCAATGCGCACCTCGCTGCTCATGCCTCCCGTGCAGACGAGGAGCACGTCCCCCCTCTTTGTCTGCCTGCCGGATTCAAGCTCATCGGCAAGCCTTCCGCTCACCGCCGGAGCGAAATCCTCGCTGCGCAGGAGGACGCCGCGCCCCAGCTGTATGCTCTTGGAAAAAGCGGCAAGCTTTGACGGGCAGGTGCTTTTCGGCCAGCGGATGATGACGGGACCGTCCGCAACATTCACCGCCCAGTCCAGACAGACGGCAAGTTCCTGAGCGCTCGCCACCGTGAGCAGCATCAGATTTGGCACAGGCCGCAACAGGCTGATGTCAAAAATTCCCTGATGGGTCTCGCCGTCCTGTCCGACC
>CAKZZK010000070.1 GCA_937885235.1 uncultured Treponema sp. | reverse complement strand
CAGCCTTCAGCCTGGGCCGCCGCAATGATAAGCGAATCGTAAATCGTGAACTGCGTTTTTATGCTTATCTTCATTGCTGCTGTTATGTCTGTGGTTGAGACTTGATGCACATTCAAGTTCATCATATTCGTAATGATTTTCTCAGCTTCCTCTTTCGTGTATTTGAGCTTCCGCGTCAGGACATTAAAAAGCTCCTGCAGCACCTGCGTCGAAATCCAGCAGTTCTTGTTGCCCGTACATTCCTTAAAGATTGCTCGCGCTACTGCCTGTTTCTGCAAATCTTGTGAATCGAACATATAGGCAAGCACATTCGTGTCGAAAAAAAACTTAGTATCTGTAAAGTTCATCTCGTGTCCACTTTTCCTCGGATTTGTGCAACGAAGCATTTTTATCCGCAATCTCAAACATCTCGTCCACGAATGACGCTTTTTTCTCCGCCGAGAACCTTTTTTTGAACTTGTCAATCAGCATTGCAATCACCGAGAGCATATCCTCCACCGAAAGCTCATCCGCCCTCATAGACCAATCAGCCATAGCCATATCGCTCATAAAATCACCTCCGCAAAAAACCGTAGTCACATACTTTCGCCGCAGTCTGCCTTGCTAGTCCACATAGGGAATCTCGATGTGCATTCTGTCGCGGCTCAGCTCCGCCGCAGGGAACACGTCGCGCGCCTCGCGCAAAAGCACGTCAAGCTCGCGGTCGGTGTAGCGCGGGCTGTAGTGAATCATGCACATGCGGCGCACGGCGGCGTCGCGAGCTATCGTCGCCGCCTGCCGCGCGGTCATGTGCTTCTTTTCTTTGGCTTGGTCTAAAAGCGCGTCCTCGAACATGCCCTCGCAGATGAGCAGGTCGCTTCCGCGCACCTCCCGCGCAATCGACGGCAGGTAGAGCGTGTCGGTCACATAGCTGAACTTGCGCCCGCTCCGCTTCTCGCCCAGCACGTCCTCGGGGCGCACCGTGCTGCCGTCAGCGGCCTCGACGCTCTCGCCCCGCTGGAGCTTTCCCCACAGCGGGCCGCGCGCCACGCCGAGCGCCGCCGCTTTCTCCGGGTTGAACTCGCCGGGGCGGTCAAGCTCCTCGAGCGTGTAGCCCACGCAGGTCTTAGTGTGCGAGAGCGGGAACGCACGGATATAAAAGCCGTCTCCCTCGTGCACCACGCACGGCGCGGTGATTTCCTTCACGACGACGGGGTAATTGATGTACATGTCGAGCACCTTGCGGCTCGTCTCGATGTACTCGGCGATTTTCGGCGGGCCGTAGATGTAAAGCGGCTCGGTGCGGTCAACCTGCGCACTGAGCATCATGATGCCGGGAAGCCCCGTCACGTGGTCGGCATGGGTGTGGGAGACGAATATCGCGTTGATTTTTTTCCATTTGAGATTCAGGCGGCGCAGGCTCACCTGCGTTCCCTCGCCGCCGTCGAACAAAAAAAGGTCGCCGTCGCGGCGCAAAAGCACGGAGGTGAGGTGGCGGTACGGCAGCGGCATCATCCCGCCGCAGCCCAAAACAAAAGCTTCCATGTTCATGGAGGGGATTCTAACGGAAGCGGCGCAAAACGGCAAGCGGAAGCTCGCAGAGCAGGCAGACCAGCAGGATCATTATAAGGGCATAGGCGTAGATGTCCTGATACTCGTTAAAATAAATCGACGTGTTCACCGCCTTTCCCAGGGAATCCCGGGTCTGCACCAGGTACTCGCAGGAAACCACCAGCTTTATGCTCATGCCCACGGCTTTGATGTAGTCCTGGCGCAGGTAGCCTGCCATAAGGGGCAGGTGCACATGGACAAGCACAAAGAGGCTCATGGAGCCGTTCAGGCGGTAGACGTCCATCAGGGAGGAATCCAGGGACTGCCAGCCCTCGCAGGCCGCCTCTCTGATGAGGGGAAGCAGGATAAGCACCGAGGCAATATAGGGAACCCGGCTGTAGCGGGTAAGCACCATGATGACCACCACCAGCACCACCATGGGAATGGACCGCAGCATAGTCATCAGGGGCTTTAGCAGGCGGCGGAAAAAAGGAAAGGCACCTTCCAGGAGCCCCAGGCCCACCCCAAAGAAGGTGGCGATAAGCAGGGAAAAAACAAGGTGCCGGAGGGTTGTGCCTATAAGCACATAGGTGTGGACCTGAGCCAGCAGCCGGAAGAAGGCGGCCAGAATGGTAGCGACACCGGGAAAGACCAGGCTGTCGCCCTTGGCATTCCCGGCCGCCTGCAGCAGGGCCCCCACCAGCAGCCAGCCAAGCAGGGCGAACATACCCGTCACGCCCGGTACATACCAGACGAATTTCTCCTGGAAACCGTAGTTCCTGGGCTTGATCCCTTTCGCCATAGAGCTATTCGTAAAGCGGAGAAGGATAGGCACCTTCCCGGACGAGTTCGGCAAATTTGGCTACCACGGCGGGGCGGTCCTCCTTGTAGGTGACGCCGAACCACTGTGCCGATGTTGTCAGCACGCGCATCTTGGCGTAGCCGCTTTCAATCATCTTGGTGACGGCCAGCGGCACATAGTATTCGGACTTCATCTCGCCGCCGCGTGTTTTCAGGAAGTCGATGAAGAGTTCTTCGCTCTTGGCAAAATAGTCGGGCGTAAAGCCAAAGAGGTTCATAGACACCGTGGTGTCTGGGGGCAGCATCTGGTGAGTATCGCCCTCGGTGAAGTAGATGCCGTCGCTTTCGCGGGCTATGCTGGTGCGTTCGGTGACGCTCTTCAGGTATCCCTCGCTGTCGGTCTCGCAGATGCCGCGGCTCACGCTGCCGTTCTCGGACAGGGTGTTCTCC
>CAKZZK010000069.1 GCA_937885235.1 uncultured Treponema sp. | reverse complement strand
TTTGAATATAATTATTTGCCAAAATCATTGTAATAGTTAATTTTTTTTGAGGAGAATGAATAAAAATTAATTAAATTGCATAATAATATAGAAGACAAAGACGAGACCTACACCATTCTGGGCCCGCTGGAGTCAAATCCGGCAAACAACATCCTCTCGTACCTTACGCCGTTTGCCGCGCATCTTTTGAACGCAAAGGTAGGCGACCACAAGGACTTTGAGATAAACGGCCACAAGAATGACGTTACCATCACGTCCATCACGGCAGCAAGCATCTGATGCAGGAAGACGCATTCCGCAGGCTGTCAAAGCATATCGGCTACTTCCGCGGCAGCACCAATGTCGGCGTGTTTGAGGCGGACGGCAGCCTGTATTTGGTGGACAGTGCCAACAGCGATGAGGACGGGACTTGCATTCTGGACGCGCTCGGCAGGGAGTTTCCGGAGAAAAAGCTTGCCGCTGTGCTCAACACGCATGGCCACTCAGACCACACGGGCGGCAATGTCTATCTCCAAGAGCATACGGGCTGCCAAATCTGGGCGCCTCCGGTGGAAAGTGTCTTTATCGAGCATCCGGAGCTGGTGAGCGACCTCTACTGGGGCGGCAGGCAGTTTCAGGACCTGAGCAGGCACACATACCGGGCGCAAAAGCCCTGCCGCGTGGACAGTTTCTTGAAAGCAGGCGCGGAACCGGCATTCAGGGACGTAAGCTTGAGCTTCGTTCCTCTCCCCGGCCACTTCTATGACCAGACGGGCATACTGGTACGCGACAGGGAGGACGGCACGAGCGCGTTCTTTCTGGGGGATGCGTTTTTCGGCATAAGCATCATAAAAAAATACTGGATTCCTTTCATGCAGGACGAAGAGCTTTTCCGCAACTCTGTGGAAACCATACAGAACACGGAGGCGGACTTCTACCTCCCCGCCCACGGCGACATCTGTCCGAGGGAGAAGGTCTCCGCCCTTGCGGAAATCAATATGATGATAACGCTGGAGACGGAGGGGCTCATCCTTTCGCTTCTCCGCAAAAAGAAGCGCACTGCGGAGGAGCTTCTCAAAGACGTAGCTGACTTTGCGGGCATAACGATGAAGCTCAGCCAGCTCATCCTCATCGGCACCACCATCCGCTCCTACCTCTCCAGCCTCTACAACCGCCAGCTCATCTCCTACACCGTGGAGGAGAACCGCCTGCTGTGGTACGCGGCGGGGTAATTTTGCTATGATTTAAGAAAAATTAATAGTTTGCTTTTACACAGAATATACTATAACAAATATGGTAATAAATTGTTTTCAAAAAAGTCTAGCAAATCACCAATATCATTTGTATTTCGCCACATATAGTAGTTTTTAGTATATTCTTGAAACCAAAAGGCAATTTCCCGATTTCTTCTTGGATCTCTTGTAATATCACCAACCATTACAATCCAAAAAGGAAGTATCTCTTCAGAAAGTCCACCTTCTTTCCTCAAAACACGCATAAGTCCGGGAGTACAATACTTGCAACTTCGTTCATGTGCATTTCCTCTACCAGCTTGCATATCTGTTGTTTCTATCCAACCATCTTGACGTTTAATTTCACCAAAAAGAGTTTTTTTGTTCTCTGTGTTTCTAATGGCAAAATCCATTGATATTCCCCATTCATACTTTGGTTTTCCATTAAGTTTCTTCTCAGAAACATCTATATTATAAATTTTATCTTGTACATCGCTAGGCAAAGGATAAGTCGAGTATATATCGCCAAATTCCCTTAGGTACCGCTCTACCAAAAACTTATTTGGATAGACAGTATCTAATGCATCTTGCAAAGAAATTTGAAATAATTCTTCGGTTTTTAAAGCTTTATAACCACTTATAGTTTGCCAGTTGCTTCTTTTTCTTAACTCTGAACTTGCCATTTCACATTCCTTCAAACAATTTTTCCATACTTATTTCTAAACCTTTAGAGATTTTATAAATATTTTCTAACGAAATATTTCGTTTACCTATTTCAACCGAAGCAAGATATGTTCTATCCATATCGATTTTCAACGCAAATCGTTCCTGACTAATTCCTAAGTTATTGCGTAATTCGCGTACTCTGTTGCCGAAATTTTCTCTGATATTCATATTGACAGCCATTAAAAAAAATTTAAATTATTAAAGAAAGAAGTCAACGGACTATAAGTAACATTTTTATTGAAAAGGTAGTTATTTTATGTTAGATAAATCAGAAACAGCGATTAATGGATATTCTAAATATAATCCAGAAGCCAAGCGAAGGACAAAAAGAAATCCTCTGTCAGAGCTCTACCCAATATTACCAAATAAAAAATATGCTGTCATTTATGCAGATCCTCCTTGGGATTACGGCGGAAAAATGCAATATGATAAGTCTAGTATAAAGACAATAAATACAGGATTTGAAAAAAATGTTTTTATAAGTGCAGCGAATTTTAAATATCCAACTTTAAAATTGAATGAACTTAGAAAGTTAAATGTTCAGTCAATAGCAGAGGATGATTGTATTTTGTTCATGTGGACTACCGGCCCGCAAATGTCTAATTCAATTGAACTTGGAGAAGCATGGGGCTTTGAATATAAAACAGTAGCATTTGTTTGGGATAAACAAGTACATAATCCAGGTCGCTATACTTTGTCACAAACAGAATTTGTTTTAGCTTTCAAAAAGGGAAAATTTCCTACTCCTAGAGGTGCAAGAAATGTTCGTCAATTGGTTTCAGTCCATAGAGGTGAACATAGCGAAAAACCCGAAATAGTAATTGATGGAATCACTAAAATGTTCCCTGAACAAAAGAAAATTGAACTTTTTGCTCGAAAAAACTATATTGGTTGGGATAATTGGGGATTAGAAATTCCTAATGAGAAAGTGAAAATTTTTTCACAAGGTGAAATAGAGGCAGAACAAAATTTATTTGATCTAAAGCTCGTAAATGCTTAATTCTAATTGCTGTCTAATAGTCAATTTCATCTTATAAAGTATCTTTTTTTGTTGCTTTTTTGCGTTTGATATGTTAGAGTAAATGTACTCTATTCTATATATTTTATGAGCGAGGTATAACTATGGCCTACAAAATCAATGCGGATACTTGCATTAACTGCGGTGCATGTGAGGGCGAATGCCCGTCATCAGCGATTAGCGAAGTAAATGACAAGCGCGCCATCAAAGCCGATGATTGCATAAGCTGCGGTTCCTGCGCAAGCGTGTGTCCGGTAGAAGCGATTTCTGAAGAGTAAGCAGCGAGCCTAAAAGTCATTTTGGGAGCATCGCAGAGCGCTATTCAGGGATAACACAGCAAGCAGGCTTTTGTACGATGTTGCAGGAGCCTGTTTTTTATTGTCTGGAAATTTGTATGATAAAGAAACTTTTTTCTTCAACTGCCGTATGCAGTCTTTTTATCCTTGCCTGCACAGCATTGGGGCTTGTCTTTGTGTTTCCGTTATGGAAATGGGCGACAAGCTCCCCAGAGACATATTCCGCCGCCGTGCTCGGCGCCATAGCCCTTGCCGCCATCTACGCCCTCGTGAAAAGCTGCAAAAAGCACGGCGTAAAAGCATTTTTCTCTGCCTTGACAAAATTCGTCCTGAGTGCGGGAGGCATAAGCGCCTTTGTCTACTATGTCCTGCACGGGCAGAAGCTCTTGGGACTCGCAGTCCTGATTGCGGCAGCCGGCATCTGCATTGCGCTCAGCTTGCTCCTGTCCAAGAAAACACGGCGTATCACGGGAGCCCTGCTCATCGCCGCCTTTCTCCCAGTGCTTGCGCAGGCGACGGAATACCGCTACCCCCACATTCCGAACTTTCTTTCACGAAGCTCGAACATCATCCTTGCCCAGTATCAGGAAGAGGTGCAGAACGCAAACAAGCTTGTGCGCGCAGGCAAGGAGCCGGAGCTCAATTTTTACACATACACCGCGCAGAAGGGGGACAACATCTTCCGGCTGTCGGCAAGCTGCTCGGTTCCTCAGGACAGCATTGCAACCGTCAACCACATTGCAAACAGCTATGCGGAACTGGAGGGACAGACGCTCATCCTGCCCACCGTTGCGGGGCTATACATTCCCCTGACGCCAAAAACTGACATTGAAATCCTGCTCGCCAAAGAGTACTCCGTAGCCCTGCTTGCAGGGGAATATCCCGTCTGCGACATCAACGGCGAGCAGTTCTACTTTATACGCGGCAAATACTTCTCTCCCGAGGAACGGGCGTTCTTCCTGACCCCCGATGATGAAATGACGCTTCCCCTCGCCTCCTACGTGCTCACCTCGGAATTCGGCATGAGGAAAAGCCCCATCAGCGGCAAATGGCTCTTTCACCGCGGCATAGATATGGCTGCCCCGCTCGGAACAGACGTCATGGCATGCAAAAGCGGCAAGGTCCAGGAAATAGGCGCGGGAGACTATGTATATGGCAACTACATCATCCTCGACCACGGCAAGGGCATGACCAGCCGCTACGCGCACCTCAAGGATGTGCTTGTCGCCAAGGATGCCTCTGTGGGCAAGGGCGAGGTCATAGGCCATGTCGGGCTGACGGGGCTCACGACGGGGCCGCATTTGCATTTTGAGATTAAATTAAACGGCTCCGAGAAAAATCCGCGGGAATTCCTTAACAATTAATTGAAAGTTATGTCTTTTTGGAGTATAATGAAACGTATGGGGCATCATCGAATACTAGATTCTGTAACTAAAGCCGTAATTTTCTTCATTATAACTGTGCTTTCCGCAGCGAGCATCGGAGCGGAAAGCTTCCGCGTGCACAAGACGGTCATGCTTCCTGTTTTCTCCACAGGCGAAAAAAATACCGTGCAGGCGGGCATAAATGATGCGATAGCCATCTCGCTCCCTGAGGATATGACTTTCGTGCAGGGCATAGAGCTGCTCTTCAAGGTGCCGCAGGAAGTGGCATACTGGATGGATTCAGTGGCATGGTCGCTCTACAATGACATCAGCCCCGCGCCGACAGCTGAAAACATAGACTATGAGGGGCAGCGCATCACCGTGGGGACCTTCGGCAACTCGCTGAGCCTTGTCCTGAAAATTCCTCTGGAAGCAAAAAATACCATTAAAAAGGACGCATATTCCACCTATGTGGACACAATTCCAGACTTTCTGAACAACACGGTGTTTACCCGCCTGCAGCTGGCAATGAAGGGGACGTCGGACGCCCTCCTTGAATCTGAGTTTGAAGTCTCAGCGCGGCCAATCTACATAAACAAAGGCAAACTCACCCTGTCAGTCGCCCCTCCCGCAGACACGGAGCTACAGGCATACACCGTGTTCATAGACGGAAACGCTGTGGAATTTGACGAGGCGGGGCTGCTCCTCACCCCCGGTAAGCACACGGTGAACCTCATAAGCGATGCCTACCGGAACGAGGTGCGTACTTTCTCTGTTGAGCAGGCAAAAATCATTGACCTTGCCATACAGCTGCGCGACATAGCGCCCACCGTGCGCATAGCCGCGCCGGAAAACTCGGTGATTTACCTTGACGATCAGCAGCTAGAGGATATAAGCGCCCCCATTCCCGTCACGCAGGGAAACCACATCATCCGCTTCAACATCGGCGGCTACGAGCTTATCAAGACAGTCAGCGCCGTCAACGGCAGGACTTATGCCGTCTCCATCAATCTGGATGCCTCCATCTCGGAAGAGGAGTGAGCAAGCTTCAAGCAATGGGCTTTTTGACCTGCCCTCCATATTTAATTCAAGAAAATGCCATATACGCCCGATATAATATATACCGGGCGTACAATTTTATCCCCTCCCACCCATTTACGCCCGGGAGCCTAATGGGCAGCCGGCCGAAAGGCCGGTTTTTTTATGCCCAATAATAAAAGCAGGGTTCCTCCCCTGACACTTAACATTGACAAGGGAAGTGTTTTCTTCTATTATACAACTATGAAAAAATGGAAGATTGTGCCTTTCATCTTTGTATTCCTCCTGTTCTGTACGGCTCTTCTTTTTGGCGGGCTTCTGGGGGCGGGTTTAGCAGGCACCTTTAACATAAAAAATACAGAAAATTTCAGAGAATTTGACATAGCATTGCCGACAAAGCTCCTCGACATAAACGGAGAACTCATAACCGAATTTACCGGCGCGGAAAAACGAGAGCTCATAGCCCTTGAAAAGCTGCCGCAGCTCGTGAAAGACGCGCTCATCACCCGCGAGGACAGGGTATTCTACGAGCACCGCGGCTTCCGCCTCAAGGCAATCCTCCGCGCGTTTTACGGACAGATGCGCAATCTCAACTACGGCGGAGGTTCCACGCTCACCCAGCAGATTGCCGGTACGCTTTACACCAAACGCACCGACTACACGCTTAAGCGCAAGATTATGGAGCTCTGGTGGGCAATCCAGATGGAGCGCCGCTATTCCAAGAACGAGATACTTGAACTCTACTTAAACAGGATTTACTTTGGCGCGGGTACATACGGGGTAAACACCGCAAGCAAATACTACTTTGGTCACAGCGCCACCGAAATCACTCCGGCAGAGGCGGCAATCCTCGTCGTACAGCTTTCAAGCCCCACGAATTACAATCCCTTCGAGCATCCGAACGTGGCGCGCTCACGGCAGAAAGACGTGCTCAGCGCCATGGTAGAGGAAGGCTACCTCACGGAGGAAGAAGCCAGCGAAAGCTTTGATGAATACTGGGCGAACTTCGACTACACGCGCACCAGCACAACTGCCTACTATATGAGTGACGACAAAGCCCCGTGGTTCTCCGAGTACGTAAGGCGCACCCTCAGCGAAATGGTCTACGGAGCTGACGACATCTACGCGGAAGGTTTCACCGTCAACACCACGCTGAACCTCTCGCATCAGCAGATGGCCGACGAGGTGATGAAGGACTACATTGCCTATGCAAACAAGTCCTATCAGGACACCATGAGCAAGCGCCGCAGCAATGATTTCCGCATCTATGTCCCCATGACTTCGCTCCTGAGTCTCATGTTCAATATACCGAGCCTGCGCGTGGGCGACCAGCGCAACGAAATCAAGGCGGTAAAGACCTACACAGACGACATCAACCCCGTGCTCGACGTGATGTCCCTCATGCTCGGCATGGACTCGCTCAAGACGGAATTCGTCAATATAGGAAATGCACAGCAACAGCAGGACAAGGAGCGCACCACCATCGAAGGGACCATGGTCGCCATAGAAAACGAAACGGGCTATATCGACGCACTTGTCGGCGGCTCAAAATATGATCAGGCAAACCAGTTCATCCGCGCGGTGCAGTCGCGGGTACAGCCGGGTTCCACCTTCAAGCCCCTCTATTACTCCGCCGCTATCGACAGCCAAGACTTTACGATGACATCAATCATCAGCGACACGCCCACGGTGTTCAGGAACGCCGACGGCACCCCCTATATTCCGCAGGACTTCAAGGGCCAGTGGGAGGGAGACGTGCAGCTCTGGTACGCCCTCGCCCACTCCATGAATATCCCTTCCATCAAAGTGCTTGATGCGATAGGCTTTGACGCGGCAATCAAGCGGACCTCCGCATTACTCGGCATCCCCCAGAATGAACTGCAGGAGCGCAGCTTTGAGCCAGTCTACCCCTTCGGCCTCGGCACCGCTTCCGTGCGTCCCATAGAGATGGCAAAGGCGTTCGCCTGCTTTGCAAACAACGGCAAGGAGGTGACACCCATCGCCATCCGCAACGTGGAAGACCGCAACGGCAAAATCATACTCAATCCAGAAAAAGAGCTGAGAGCCTCGCAAAAAGCAAAAGGAGACGGCATTCAGGTCATCTCGCCGCAGACGGCGTTCATCATGCAGGAAATGCTCAAAAAGACCGTGCAGTCGGGCACCCTCCGCTATGGCACGGACTTTGACTCCACGGCATGGACAATTGGCAAGCGGAAAGGCAAAGGCAACAAGCTCACGTTTACCACTAAGAGCGGCAACAACTTCACCATGCCTGCTGCGGGCAAGACGGGCACCGCGCAGAACTGGTCCAACGCATGGACGGTGGGCTTTACCCCCTACTACACTGCGGCTTTCTGGTTTGGCTTTGACAAGCCCGGCCAGTCGCTCGGTCTCGCCACGACGGGTTCCACTCTGGCGGGCGTTGCATGGGGAGACTATATGCACGACGTGCACGTAGACAAGCCGTACAAAACCTTTGTGAGCGCCATTCCCGAAGGCGTAGTGGAGATGCAGGTCTGTTCCGTAAGCGGAGAACTGCTGACGCCGGAATGCGGCAACCACCGCGTGACGGCATACTACCTCAAGGGCACAGAGCCAACACAGTCCTGCTCGCGCCACACCTACACCGAAGGCAAGACCATAGCCCTCCAGCGCCTTAAGCGTGAGCGCTTCCAGTCAGGCTACAGCTATAACATTGACTCCAGTCCCCTCGTCGTCCAGCTGGACTTCCTCACGAGCAAAAAGCCCTCTGTCGAACCGGAAGGCGAGGAAGTCTATGAATTCCCCCTTGACGGAATAGACGAAAACCTACAGAATAATGAAGATGAAGATGATTTCAGCAATGTGCTTTTGGAGTAGGAGCAGGCGATGCAGGTTAAAATAAGCGACATAAAAGTAAAAAAGCGGGTACGAAAAGAGCTGGGAGAGATGGAACAGCTCAAAGACAGTATGCGCAGCTACGGCCTGCTCAATCCCATCACGCTGAACACAAAGTACGAGCTCATCGCCGGTCAGCGCCGTCTTGAAGCGGCAAAGGCGCTCGGCTGGGAAACCATTGCCGCGACCATACTCAGCAAAGAGACAGACGCCATCAAAGAGCTCGAAATGGAGCTAGAGGAAAACAATCAGCGCAAGGAATTTACTCAAGAGGAACTGCTTGAGGGCTATCACCGCCTGGAAAAACTGCGCAATCCCAGCTTTCCTATGAAGGTCTGCAACTTTTTTAGAAAATTGCTGGCAGGAATTGCGGAGTTCTTCAAGAGGCTTTTCCACAAGAAAGGCAAAAAGAAGCCGCCGGCACAGGTGCCCGCACCGCAGGTAACAATGGCACCCGTAAAAAAAGATATTCAGAACTAGTCTTTTAAGACCACACGGACCATCTTCTTCTTGCCCGCTTTGACGACGAACTCTCCATCGCTGTCTGCGTCGCTCACGGAAACAACGGCTTTAACATCGCTGATGTTTTTGCCGTTTACGCTTGCACCGCCCTGCTGGATGAGGCGGCGGGCGTCGCTCTTGGTGGCGCAGAGCTTTGTGTTGAAATACAGGTCGCAGACATTCACCCCCGCTTCAAAGTCAGTCCGCTTTAGCTCCACGGTAGGCATAGAGGCTTTGTCGCCCTCGCCGCCGAAAGCTGCCTTTGCACCCGCAAGAGCCTTGTCCGCTTCCTCCTTGCCGTGGATAACGGCAGTCACCTCGTAGGCAAGCCGCTCCTTTGCCGCGTTTATGTCCCCCGCACAGATTTTTTCAATCTCGCCTATGTCAAGGAATGTAAAGAGCAGGAAAAACTTGCGCACATCGGCATCAGGCACATTGCGCCAATACTGGAAGAAATCAAAGACGCTCGTAAGCGTGCGGTCAAGGAAGATGGCGCCCTTCTCGCTCTTGCCCATCTTCTTGCCGTCGGCACGCATGATGAGCGGGAACGTAAGCCCGAATGCCTCGTGCTCCTTGTTCAGCTCCGTGGTGCCGCCAAGCTTGCGCCTGATTAAATCCACACCGGCAGTGATATTGCCCCACTGGTCATCACCGCCAATCTGCAACGTCATATTGTACTTCTGGTGCAGCATATAGAAATCATACGCCTGCAGAAGCTGGTAATTAAACTCAATGAAGGAAAGCCCCCTCTCAAGCCGCTGCTTGTAGGCTTCAAAGGTAAGCATCTTGTTCACGCTGAAACAGGAACCGATGTCCCTCAAAAAATCAATGTAGTTAAGGTTTTCAAGCCAGTCCTTGTTGTTTGCAGCAAGCGCCTTTGTACCGTCAAAGCCCAGAAAGCCGTCCAGCTGCTTTTTAATGCTCTCCACATTCGCATCGATCTGGGCGTAGTCAAGCATCTTGCGCATCTCGGTCTTGCCACTCGGGTCCCCTATCCTGCCTGTACCGCCACCGATGAGCGCGACGCCGCGGTGCCCAAAGCGGAGCAGATGGCGGAAAGCAAAGAACGGCACCATGTGCCCAATGTGCAGGCTTGGCCCTGTGGGATCACAGCCCACGTAAAAGGTGACAGGACCTGCGTCCATGCGGGCTGAAAGGGCAGCAGCATCGGTACACTGGGCAAAAAAACCGCGTGCTTTAAGGGTCTCAAGAGCTTCGTTCATAAAATCCTCCATATAAATTCGCAACAAATCTAACATCAAGGCAAGGAACTTGTCAAGTGCCATTATTTCCACTATACTGATGCAATGAAATACGGTATCCTTCGTGCCGCGTGCGCCAGTCCCTCGCTCTGCGTGGGAGACTGCGATTTTAACGCCAGCAAAATCATCGAGACAATAAAAGAAGCTGAAAACCGAAAAGCCCGCATCCTCGTCCTGCCGGAACTCTGCATCACGGGCTACACCTGCGGAGACCTTTTCCTGCAACAGACGCTGAGGACAGCCGCAGTCAAAGCTCTCAAGCGCATAGCAAAGGAGACCGAGGACTGCGCGGTGATGGCTGTCGCAGGACTGCCCTACGAGCTGCACAACAAGCTGTATAACTGCGCGGCATACATACACAAGGGCAAGGTGCTTGCCATCATACCGAAAACATTCATTCCAAACTACAGCGAATTCTACGAACGCCGCTGGTTCAGCCCCGCTACGCCCAAACAGCAGGAAGACATCTTGCTGGACGATGAAGAAGAGCTCGTGGTTCCCTTTGGCACGAACATCATTCTGGAAGACGTACATGACAGCACCATCAGGATTGCCGCTGAAATCTGCGAAGACGCATGGGTGCCGCTCTCCCCGTCAACCCGCCATGCCCTCCACGGTGCGACAATCATTGCGAACCTAAGCGCGAGCAACGAGGTGGTGGGCAAGGCGGCATACCGCAGCCTGCTTGTCAGCTCTCATTCCGCCAAGACCGTCACAGCCTACCTCTATGCCGATGCAGGACACGACGAAAGCACGACAGACATGGTGTTCAGCGGGCACAACATCATAGCCCTCAACGGCACGGTTCTGGCAGCATCGCAGCTCTTCAACGACTGCGGCAGCATCATCTATGCGGATATAGACCTGGAGCGCATAGCGCAGGACAGGCTCCGCACCAGCACCTTTGCCGACAGCATAAGCTTTGCCGATGATATGATGGAGGAGTACCGCTACATCCCCATAGAGCTGAAAGACAACAGCTTTGCCACAAAGGCAGCCAAAACCACCATAGGCTTTACGCCCGTCCAGGACACTGCCTCCCACGAGGACACCCTGATAGGCGGCATAAGCGCACAGCCCTTCGTTCCCTCCGGCGCAGAGGAACGGGCGGAACGCTGCCACGCCGTCATTGAAATGCAGGCGGAAGGGCTTGCAAAGCGGCTCCGCCATATACACGCGGCAAACGCCGTCATAGGCTTGAGCGGCGGACTTGATTCCACGCTCGCCCTGCTCGTTACCGCGAGGGCATTTGACAAGTGCGGACTGGCACGCTCAGGCATTCAGGCGCTCACCATGCCCTGCTTCGGCACGAGCGACCGCACCTACAAAAACGCCTGCCAGCTTGCCCGCAAGACGGGAGCCACGCTCAGCGAGATTGACATCCGCAAGGCAGTGCTGCAGCACTTTGCAGACATAAAGCACAGCGAGACGGTGCACGACATCACCTATGAAAACGCCCAGGCGCGAGAGCGCACGCAGGTGCTGATGGACTGGGCAAACAAGACAAACGGCATCGTCATAGGCACGGGAGACTTGAGCGAGCTTGCCCTCGGCTGGTGCACGTACAACGGAGATCAGATGTCCATGTACGGCGTCAACGCGAGCATTCCCAAGACGCTTGTGCGCTACCTCGTGGGCTGGTTTGCAGAAGAAGCAAAGGCAAAGCAGGACGAAGAGCTGTCCGCCGTGCTGCAGGACATACTGGACACCCCCGTGAGCCCTGAGCTTTTGCCGCCAGAAGACGGAGCCATCAGCCAGAAGACGGAAGAGCTTGTCGGTCCCTACGAGCTGCACGATTTCTTTCTTTATTATGTGCTGCGCTGGGGATTCAGCCCCGAAAAGATATTTTTCCTCGCCCGTCAGGCCTTTGCCACAGCGGAAAACGGGCGGAGCGCATACAGCGCGGAAACCATACTCCACTGGCTCAAGGCATTCTACCGCCGTTTCTTCGCGCAGCAGTTCAAGCGCAGCTGTATGCCCGACGGAGCGAAAGTAGGCACCGTGAGCCTTTCACCGCGCGGCGACTGGCGTATGCCAAGCGACGCGGTGGCAAAATCATGGCTTTCAGAACTGGAAGGACTGCTTCCCGAAGCAGAGGGCAGCACAAGCGACAAAGCTGACACGCCGGCTGTCCCCATACTCAGGCTCTGCTCTACGCTGGCGACGGACATCGCGCGGCTCAAATACATAAGCGAGCTCACGTTCAGGGAGACCTTTGCCAGCACGAACAGCCAAGAGGATATGGACAAGTACTGCACCGAGCACTTCAACGAAATGCAGCTGGAAAAGGAAATCCAGACCACGGGCTCGCGCTTCTATCTTGCGCAGATTGACGGCGAAACAGCGGCATATATGAAACTCAACTACGGCAAGGCCCAGACAGAAACAGAGTTTCCCGATTCGCTGGAAATACAGCGCCTCTACGTGGCAAAGAAATTCAAAGGGAAGCGTATAGGCAGCGAGCTCATCGCACAGGCGGAAGAGATAGCGCGGACAGTCCACGCTTCGTATATCTGGCTCGGCGTGTGGGAGCACAACGACGCAGCCATCAGCTTTTATGAAGCAAAGGGATTCGAGCGTTTCAGCAAGCACGAATTCGTGCTCGGCACCGACCACCAGACAGACAATCTGATGAAGAAGCAGCTGCCTACGTGCTGAGCGACTCAAAAGAAGCGAGGGTGACGGGCTTGGAAAAGTAGTAGCCTTGGAAAAGCCTGCAGCCCACGCCGATAAGGAAATCCACCTGCTCAAGCGTCTCCACCCCCTCGGTGATAACCGAAAGCTTGAGCTGGTTCACCATGCTCACCAAGAACTGTATGATGGTGCGCGCCCTGCTGGCGTTGTTCGTCTGCCTGAGGAAAACCATATCAAGCTTGATAACGTCCACAGGCAGGTCTTTGAGCAGATTCAGGGACGAATAGCCTGAACCGAAGTCATCCATTTCAAAGATAAAGCCCCGCGCCCGCAGGCGGTTGATAATGGACAGCTTGCGGTCCAAATCATTCATTATCACGGATTCCGTAATCTCAAGCCGCAGACGGGACGGATCAATGTCGTATTTCTTTATGAGCCTCGTTATGACGTCATAGACATCGCAGAAGTAAAAATCCTTGGGGGAAATATTGACAGAGAGGTAGAGATTATCCCTGCCCTCCACCTTCCACTTCTGCAGGATGCTGCAAGCCGCCTCCCACATATACTGGTCAAGCTTTACGATGAGTCCCGTCTTTTCGAGCACGGGGATAAAGCGCGACGGCGCCATGAGCCCCTCGGTGGGATGCTGCCAGCGCACGAGCACCTCTGCCCCTTCCACAACCCCGTCGGCATTCACCTGCGCCTGCAGGTAAGGGACAAACTGCCGCATGATTATCGCCTCATCGAGGGAAGCAGAGACCTGCTGCTCCCAGAGTATGGCAGCCCTCATCTGCTCGTCATAATAGGCAATCCGCTTCTGCATATCATTCCGAATGCCTTCGATTGCCATAAAGGCGCGCCCGAACATGACGGAAACAGGGATATCCTTCTCGCGAAGCTCGTATACGCCGATGTGGATGGTGATGGGATAGATGACATCACCCTCTTTGTGCACAAATCCGCTTGAAGCGTTGAGAAAAAGCTTTTCGTCAAAATACTTTTTCCGAATGAGCATACCGTACTTGTCGCTTTCGATGCGCCCGTAGATGGCGAAATCCCCCACGTGCTGTTCTATCTTTTCGGCTATGTCTATGAGCATCTGGTTGCCCGTCTTGCGTCCGAAGATATCGTTGACAATCTTGAACTCTTTCACGTTGGAACCGATGACCATATAGTCAGTATCAGGGTCATCGGCGAGCTGTTGTTCCACGCGGTGAAAGAAATACTCCTTGTTATACAGCCCCGTGAGGGAATCATGGTGGGAAAAATAAAGTTCTTTCTTCTTTTGCAGCTCTTCAACGGTCCTGTCCTGAATGCTCACGAAAGAGCCCGCGTAGATATGATGCTTGTCAAAGAGCTGCTGCCGCTCTATCTTGTAGGAGTACTCCGCCTTGTCCACGACGAAAGTCTTTATCTCCGTCGCGCCTTCCGTACCTATGAACGTCTCCTTTGGCAGGAGCCGTTCAAGCCGCTTCTTTGCCTCGTCAAAAGCGCGGTCTGCAAGGTGCAGAAGGCTTGCCGCGCTCTTGTTGAAATAAATGCACTCGCCGTGGTCATCGATAAAGAAAATGGCATCGGAGATGTTGGAAACAACGCTCGCGAGCATCCTTTCGGTCAGGATAATCGGCAGGTACTCCAGTGAAAAATAATAAATCAGTATGCCGCAGACAGCGTAGCCAATCATGGAAAGGTCTATGGGCGTATTTGACAGGATGTAGAAGCCCTCCCACAGCGCCGTCGCAATCAGCGTCAGCAGGATGACGAGATATCTTTCAAGGTGGAACTGGGAAACGGTGAAGATTTTATGGATGAATATGCCGAAAACAAGCGCAAGGTAGAGCGCGCTCATCAAGAGGTGCACTTTATGGAAGGGCAGCGAAACGAGGCTGTAGTAAAGCAAGCCGTTTTCAAGCCCGATGAGCTGCAAGTCAAAGAAATGCCCGAAAAAAGGATTGAGGAGTATGGACACTATGTCCAGCACGATGGGGATTCGCAGCGAATACTTTACGGCTCTATGCGAAAAATCATAGCTGCAATAGGTCATGCTGAAGGTGACAAGGAAGTAGAGCATGACATCTGTTCCGACGCAGTAAATGGTATAGGCAATCTCGCAGACCATACGGCTGCCCGACAGCACGATGAACACATTGGCAAGCAGCGGCAAGAGTCCGATATACAAAAGCCGTCGCACCTGCTCTGCAATGGCTTTGCGGCTTTTATGGGACCGCATTATGCAGACTATATAGAGAAGCCCAAATACGCAGAGCGAAAGGAAAAAAGCCGTCATAAACCTATTCTATTATTTACTATTATGGGAAGATTGTCAAGAAAGTAAGGAATGAGAAACGGTAAGCAAAAGCGCAAAAACACTGTTCAAACAAAAGAAACTAAGCTATACTACTCCTTCCAGACAAAGGCACAAAATATTGACAGGAGACAAGTATGAATTTCTTTTTAGTCCTCACATTTTTATTTTTTACCGGTAGCCTCATTGGCTGGGGCATTGAAGTACTGTGGCGGCGTTTTTTCTCAAAAAACAATCCAGAACGCAAATGGCTTAATCCCGGCTTTCTGACCGGCCCTTACCTGCCCCTCTATGGAATTTCGCTCTGCGTACTCTTTGTGCTTTCGTTTATCAATGTGTCTTTCATCGAAACAGAATGGCTGCAAAAGCTCGTGCTCTTCATGCTGATGGCACTGTGCATCACGGCGGTGGAATATATCGCAGGACTCATCTTCATCAAGGGGATGAAAATCAAGCTGTGGGACTATTCACACTGCTGGGGCAATATCAAGGGCATCATTTGCCCGCAGTACTCGTTCTACTGGGGCATTCTGAGCGCGCTGTACTACTTCCTCGTCCATCCACAGATTTTAGACTGGCTTTACTGGTTCACAAACCACCTTTCATTCTGTCTCGTCATAGGCTTTTTCTATGGCGTGTTCACCATGGACCTGTGCTATACATTCCAGATTTCCACAAAAATCCGTACCTTTGCCGCAGAACAGCAGATAGAAGTGCGCTATGAAAACCTGAAAGCTGCAATCCAGAAGAAAAATGAGGAGCTTCAGGAAAGGCGCCACTTCATCTTCCAGTTTCATACCGGCACACGCAATTTCAGCGAGAGCCTGAAGGATGCTATTGCCCATACAACGCAAAAAAAGTGAATTGATTTTTAGAGATTTTCATCAAACATACTTGACAAAAAGCTCAATCACAGCTATAGTAGTTTATGTCGATTACATGGTGCCTGTAGTTCAGTGGTAGAATCCCAGATTGTGGAT
>CAKZZK010000068.1 GCA_937885235.1 uncultured Treponema sp. | reverse complement strand
GTGGCGGCTCTTTCTTTCAAGGGGGCAAGCTCAGGACCGCCGCCCACAAAAAGCAGGGCTATATCCTGCACGCTTTTATACACTTCTGCAAAGACGTCAAAGAGGAAGCCGAGATTTTTTTCCTTCACCACGCGGCCCACATAGAGCAAAACCTTTTTTCCCTTCAAGGCAGGAAACTCGCGGTAGAACTGGGTAAAAAACGAGGACTGTCTTTTCTTTTCTATTTTAATGACATTATCGGGAATGCCTGTCGGCAGGATGTCCACAGGGCGGTCTACCCCGTAGTCTTTTGTCACCTTTGCTATTCGCTCAGTCGGACAGATGATTTCATCCGCACGTTTTAAGTAAAATTTTACAATCTGCCGTCCTATCATTCTGGAAGCCGAAGGAGGCACGGCGGGCAGGTAGTTGCTGATATAGTCTTCCCAAAGCGTGTGGAAGGTGAAAACCATAGCTATGTGACGGTGGCGCGCATAGGTAAGCCCATACCAGCCCATAAAAAACTCTGAATTGATGTGTACGACGTCGGGCTTGAATATATCCATCTGATGCTTGATGGTGCGCCACTGGTTGAAGCGTGCGGTGCGGTCCTCTTCCGAGAAAAATACATGGTCTGCGGGGATTCGCAAAACCTCCACGTTTGGTGAGTCCTTCATCTTCTTATCATAAAAAAATGACTTGAAGACCTTTGCCTTGAGCCCCACCCGCTCCGTATAATCACAACATACAATGATTACCCTGTGTCCCCTCACAGCCAGTTCGTCCGCATACGATTTTACGGAAACGGCAACCCCGTTCACCCGCGGATAGTATGCGTCTGTAAACATCGCAACGTTCATAATTGTATTATTTTACCCCATTCACAGGGAACTTGCAAGCCCTGCAAAAAACAGCTTGCCCAAGCCTGTATTGCATTGTATAATGAGACACACATAAGAGGTATGATAACATGAAACACAGTATAAGTACGCTTCCCCTTAACAAAACAACAGTGACTGATGCTTTCTGGCGGCAGCGCATGGAAAATGTGCGCACAAAGATGATTCCTTACCAGTGGCAGGCACTGAATGACAACATTCCCGACGCAGAACCAAGCTACTGCATACGAAACTTCAAGCTGGCTGCGAAAGTGATTGCCAAAGGAAAAGCGAGCCTCGGAGCAGACGACACGCACAAGGGCTTTGTATTTCAGGACAGCGATGTATACAAATGGCTGGAAGCTGTTGCTTATTCCCTCTCACGGCATCCCGACAAGGAACTTGAAGCCCTTGCGGACAGCACCATAGACCTCATTGCAAGCGCGCAGATGCCGGACGGCTACCTTGACACGCTCTACATCCTCGGCGACATAGACAAACGCTTTACCAATCTTAAAGACAACCACGAGCTCTACTGCCTTGGCCACATGGTGGAAAGCGCCGTGGCATATTATACGGTGACAGGCAAAGACAAGTTCCTCAAAGTGGCGCAGGGCTTTGTCGATTGCGTAAAAGAGCACATCGGCAAGGAAGAAGGAAAAATCCACGGCTATCCAGGGCATCCCATTCTTGAGATGGCGCTCATGCGGCTCTACGATGTGACCCACAAGGAAGCATATCTGGAGCTGGCGAAGTATTTCATCGATATGCGCGGTCAGGAGCCGCTTTTCTTTGCCGAAGAGGATAAAAAGAACCAGAACAAAAACTGGTGGAAGGACAGCTACCTCAATTACCAGTACTATCAGGCGGGCATGCCGCTCAGACAGCAAAAGGTGGCGCAGGGTCACGCCGTCCGCGCGCTCTACCTCTATGCGGGCATGGCGGACGTAGCGCGGGAAACCGATGACGAAGGGCTGCTCCAAGCCTGCCTCACGCTTTACAAAAACGTAACGACGCGGCAGATGTACGTGACGGGCAACGTGGGCCAGTGCGCTTTCGGCGAATCCTTTTCGCTTGACTACGACCTGCCGAACGCTCTGGTGTACGGCGAAACCTGCGCGCAGATTGCCCTCGTCTTTCTTTCCCAACGTCTCTTGAAATTCGGGCTTGACGGACACACTGCGGACATCATGGAGCGGGTGCTCTACAACGGGGTGCTCAGCGGCTCTTCTCTGGACGGCCAGTCATTCTTCTACGTGAACCCGCTCGAAGTCGTGCCGGAGCTGACGAAGAAAGCGCAGCCCTACACGCACGTCAAGGCTGAACGGCAGAAGTGGTTCGGCTGTGCCTGCTGCCCGCCGAACTTCGCGCGGCTTGTCTCTTCCATAGGCAGCTATATCCATACGATAGACACAGATACCGACGAGCAAACCGTTGCCACGCATCTCTTCATTGCAAGCAAGGCGGATTTCATCATTGGCAGCACGGCGGTGAACATAGAGCTTTCGGGCGGCTGGCCTTGGGACGGCAACATCGAAGTCACCTTCCACAGCAAAAAGCCGGTGGAATTCACCTACGCCATCAGGAAGCCTGACTATGTATCTTCGTACACGGTCAAAGTCAACGAAAAGGAAGTACACCCCAAGCTGAAAGACGGCTACCTCCTCTTTGAGCGCAGCTTTGCCGAAGGCGACTGCATCAGCTACCAGATGGAGCTTCCGGTGCGCCTTGTGCGGGCAAATCCCCGCGTACGGGAGGACGTGGGCAAGGTGGCTGTCATGCGCGGTCCCATCGTCTACTGTCTGGAAGAAGCAGACAACGGCAAAGACCTGCACATGCTGCACCTGACCGAAGACCCCAAGTTCGGCATCACCTTTGAGCCCCAGCTGCTCGGCGGCATTACCGTGCTTATGTGCACAGGCAAGCGCATAGACACAGCCGCATGGGATGCGGACGAGCTGTATCAGGACAATGCCGCTCTGACGGAGAAAGACACTCCCCTCATCTGGATTCCCTACTACGCATGGGACAACCGCCGGACGGGGGAGATGCGAGTCTGGATCCGCGGCTAAAAAAGCCCCTCCACCGTGCTGTGGAGGGGCTTTGAGCGGTAAACGGGAGTCGAACCCGCCTGTCGGGCTTGGGAAGCCAGCATAATACCGATATATGATTACCGCCTAAATATGCTACATATTATAGTACAAAACAAATATTATTGCAATCAGTTTTCGGAACTTTTTTCGGCAGGGTCGGGGGCGGCGACCGCCTTGCCGTACTGAGCCTCAGCCTTTACGATTTCCTCAAACTCCTTGCCGTCGATTGTCTCCTTCTCCAGAAGGCGGGAAGCAACGTAGTCAAGCAGTGCGCGGTGCTCTCTGAGCAAGGCGATCACGTGGCTGTAGCGCTCCGCCATGATGCGGGCAATCTCCTCGTCAACGTATTTCTGCGTATCCTCGCTGAACTCCCGCACCAGCTCTGGCTCCTGCGGACCGCCATAGCCGCGTCCGCTCTTGCCAAGCGTCACATTGCGGAAGCGCTCGCTCATGCCGTAATCCGTTATCATGCTCTTGATGATGCCGGTGGCACGGCTGATATCGTTTGATGCCCCTGTAGAGATTTCGTTGAAAACGACTTCCTCCGCAGCCCGTCCGCCAAGCAGGGAATCTACATCGCGTATCAGATCGCTGTAGGTTTGCAGATTTTTTTCCTCTTCCTCGCGGTACTGGGTAAAGCCGCCCACCCCGTGAGAGCGGGGAATGACGGTTATCTTGTTCACCGGCGGATGGTCAGGCGTAAACGCCCCCACAAGGGCATGACCTGACTCATGATATGCCACAAACTTGCGCTCTTTTTCGTTCTCGTGGCGGCTCTTCTTCTTGAGGCCTATGCTCACCTTGTCGATAGCCTCGTTGAAGTCTTCCATAGTGACCTTCGTATGGCCGTTGCGCACAGCGAGCAGGGCTGCCTCGTTCACCACGTTTGCCAGATCTGCGCCCGCAAAGCCGATGGTGCCGTGGGCAAGGGAAGAGAAATCCACATCCTCTTCCAGCTTGACGTTCTTCGAGTGTATGCGCAGGATTGCCTCGCGTCCCTGCACGTCAGGGCGCTCCACGGGCACCTGCCTGTCAAAGCGTCCGGGACGGAGCAGGGCGGGATCAAGGATATCCGCACGGTTGGTTGCCGCAAGCACGATAAGCCCCTTTTCGTTGTCAAAGCCGTCCATCTCGACCAGAAGCTGGTTCAAGGTCTGCTCGCGCTCATCGTTGCCGCCCAGATTGTTCACGCGGCTCTTGCCTATGGCGTCAAGCTCGTCTATGAATATGATGCACGGCGCCTTTTCGCGGGCAGTGCGGAACAGGTCGCGCACGCGGCTTGCGCCCACGCCCACAAACATCTCCACAAAGTCAGAACCGCTTATTCTAAAGAAGGGCACACCTGCTTCTCCCGCTACGGCGCGGGCAAGCAAGGTCTTACCCGTTCCGGGCGGTCCCACGAGCAGGACTCCCTTGGGGATTTTGCCGCCGATGTCTGTATATTTTTTGGGTGACTTAAGGAAATCGACAACCTCTACCAGCTCGTCCTTTGCCTCGTCAACACCCGCTACATCGTTAAAGCGGGTCTTTACCTTGCCTTCATCGACAGCCTTTGCACGTCCGCCGCCGTTGCCAAAGAAAGAGCCGCCTAAGCCTCCGCCCATCTTGCGGAAGAAAATCCAGTACATAAAGAAGATAAAGGCAAAGGGTATGACGAAATTCAGCAAAATCTGTACTATATAATTGCTCTGCTTGGTCTCGAATTTATAATCCACCCCCTTTGCGTCGAGGAGATCTATGAAGCTCTGCATCAGCACGCCGGTAGTGCGGTACACGTCGCGGTTCATCTCCTGCCCGCCGAAGAGCTGCATATAGCGGCTCCATGCGCCTCCCTGCACAGACGCGGAGGCATTCGGACCATAGCCTTCAAAGTAGTTGTCGTTCATCACCACGCGGACAATCTTTCCGTCCTCAATGTATTTGCGGAATTCGGAAAAATCGATGAGGTGGTCATCCGTCCGTGAAGAAGAGAAAAGCAGGTTCACAATGCCTATGATGCACACCACTATCAGCAGCACCGCCCAGGTAGGCAGACGCGGGGGCTTGCCTGAGCCACCGCCGCCCTTTTTATCATCATCTACGGCAAGTTTAAAGAAGCTGTACGGGTCAAAGCCCTCTTTCTTGTCCTTATCATCATGCTTATCGTTTTCGTCGCTCATAAAACCTCAAACAAAATACTTACTATATACTACAATATATTCAGAAAAAAGTCTTTGATTATCAAGAAATTTATAATAATTTCGCCATTTAGCATTTATTTTGCTAAAGTATTTTTTTCAGACTCCGAATAATAAATAGGTTACGTGGCTTTATGTAAAAATAAAGCCGGTTTATTTTCACTTCAGCGTATATATGGTGGGTAAAATGGGGTATAACGCAGCAAACGGCTATAATGCCTATCGTGAAATCGGAGTCAAGACCGCGAGTCAGGGTTCCTTGGTGGTCATGCTCTATGAGGGAGCTGTCTCCCATCTGGGAGAGGCTATCGCCCTTATCGATGAGGAGGGCAGGATAGCGCCTAGCTCTATTGAAAGCTACGGCAGGCACATCCAGAAGACGACGGACATCCTTTCCGAGCTAGAGGCAAGTCTGGATATGGACAGGGGGGGCGAAATTGCCCAGAACCTCATGGCCCTGTACATTTATTTCAACAAGCAGCTTCTGGAAAATGCCATCAAACATGACAGGAAGTCGCTTTCGAGCGTGCTGACCATGCTTTCGCAGCTGCGTGATTCATGGGTGGTAGCGGCAAACAGCACCGCAAACACGGAAGTAAGCATTCCCGCGGACAGGCCTACTATCAGCATTTCAAGTTAGGACGGCTTTACTATGAACGAAACAGCAAAACAGCTTTCCGCAGAGGAGCTGGAGGGGCGCATAGCGGTACTACGGCGCTTCCGTACGCTCCTCGAACAGCAGCGCGAGAAATTTCAGGAATATCTGCGCGTGCTGGAACTACAGGAAGGAAAAATCAAGGATGAAGACGCAGAGGCAATCATTGCCCACAGCAATCTGGAAGAACAGATTGTACGCAATATAGGCTCGTTGCAGAAGGTCATCGTTCCCATGCAGCGGCTCTATACGCGCGTGTCTACCTATAATCCCGCGGACTCGGAACCGGTAACAAAGCTCCAGTCTGACCTGACAAAGCTCCGTTCCCAGGTGCTCGCGCAGAACCTGAGGAATCGCCAGCTGCTTAAATCCCGCATGGCAGGCTTGCAGGATGAAATGACGCAGATCCAGATAAAAAACCCCTACCGCTCTCACCAGTCGGTGTACGCAGAGCAGGACGGCACGGGAAACCTTGTGCATGTAGAGGTATGAAAGTAATTATACGCGCTTTTGCACTGCTTGCCCTCTGCATACTGCTTTCCCTCTTTACAGCCTGCGGGAGGACTTCAAAATCTTCTATAGAACAGAGCATGGGAACGGACAGCCAAGAGTCCGTTTCCGATGCCGAGGAGCAGGAAGCGCAGGAAGAAGAGCCGCACTACAGTCCAGACGACGGCATCATCTGCATACTCTTTGGCTATGGCTTTAACGAAGAGGATTTTTACAACGAAGCAAACGAAATGCTGAAGGAAAAATACGGGCTTGCCAGCGAGGACGGTATCATCATGTCCATCACCTTTCCGGGAGACCTGAAAAACCGCATTTCAAACATCTATGACATCATCTCTGAAAACAAGGTGAAAGGAGTTATCCTGCTCGGCGCTCCTGACAACACGCACCGCACGCTCACGCGCCTGCGCGACTACTGGACGCAGACCGGTACCCCTGCCCCGCACCTCTTTTCGCTCATGCCGCAGGACGACATACTCGGCGAAGAGTCAAACTGCGACTTTGTGCTTGAATACGAGCGGAAAAATTCCGTGGAAGCAGAGGCGGAAGAAAGCACGGTCCCCATGGACAAGACTGTAGAGCAGATTCTCATCCGCGCCGTGCGCTATATGGAAGAGCTTTCCGAGCCGCTCAAGGCAGACAGCGAGCTGCACGCGCACGTACAGGCAATCGTGGGAGAAAAGAAAGTGCACCGCTATACCGACAGCGAGACGGGGCTGCAGGCAATCAATCATTTTGTCATAGAGCCATAAGCGATGATTTTTACCCAAGACGAATCCCGCCTGCTTTGCAAGCATTTGCCCGGCAAGGGACAGGCGGTGGCAGAGCTCGCGCAAAAAGAAAGGGCTTCTATTCTCTTGCTCTCAGATTCGCACGGCGCTCCGACAACCATACAGAACATTCTCTACGGGCTGCATACGGCAGAAAAAGGTGCAAGCCCTGATGCCATGATTTTCTGTGGAGACGGTATGGGGGATATCTGCAGCCTTTTGGCAAAGGCGGAAGAGGACGAATCGTTTGCCGCGCTGCTCCCTCCCGTCATAGGCGTAGTGGAAGGCAATATGGACACGGGCGAATACGAGCTTTCAAGCCCCGCAACCCACGAAAGACTTACAATCCGTGTGCCGCTCACTCAGACGCTCTGCGCCTGCGGGCACAAGATTTTCTTTACCCACGGACACCGCTTTTCGCTCTACAACGGTACGCAGTACCTCGTGCAGCGGGCACGGGAAGAGGGCGCGAATTTCGCAGTCTACGGGCACACCCACATAGCGCGCGCTGAAACCATGCTGGCAATGCTCACGGTAAATCCCGGCAGTTGCTCAGCCCCCCGCGGCGGTATGCCACAGAGCTATGCGGTGCTCAATCTGAAAAGAGCTGCCGCAAGCAGCGCAGACCTCACTTTTTATCGGATTGCAGGCAGGACAGGCAAGCCCTTCCTACCAAAACCTCCCCCCTTCTACTAAGGGAAAAGCATAACGCTCATGCCCCGGATAGACGAGCGTATCTAGCGGAAGCTCTTCGGAAAGGCGGCGGAGGCTCTTCTTCATAGCCCGCTCATCGCCGCCGGGCAGGTCTGTACGCCCAAAAGAATGGTAGAAAAGCGTGTCGCCTGAAATCAGACATTTTCTTTCCGCATTGTAGAGGCAGCAGCACCCTTCGGTGTGCCCCGGCGTGTGCAGTACCCGCCAGCCGTCAAAGACAGCTTCGCCATCTTCCAGAAAGGCGGTGGCTTCCGGCAGATTGCTCACGACAGGAACAAAGGCGGCAAAGTCCATGAGAGCAAGATGTACCCCCTGCCTCAGCGCGCTGTCCCTGCCGATGAAGCTTGCGTCAAGCCTGTGTATGTAGATTGGTATGTCGGGGTAGCGGGAGCGCAACGCCGGCAAGCCGCTCACGTGGTCAAAGTGCCCGTGAGTCAGCACCACGGCGACAGGCTCCAGCCCCTCGTCATGAAGGAAGTCAGTGATAAGCGCCGCATCCCCGCAGAATTCACAGGCCGCGGGGTCTACGACAAAGACACGGGAACCTTCAAGGCGCACCACGCAGGTATTCACGCCGAGGAGCCCCGTATGCAGGATTTCTATATCTTTCAATATGCCGCACCGTTGCCGAAGTGGGACTTTACCTGTCCGTCATCAGTGGTCTCTGAATAGGGCTGCAGTTCGGAGACGGGGACTTCTTTGGGGGCAGCTTCAACGGGGGCAGAATCTGCGGGCTCTGCCTGCTGCTGGGCGGCAAATTCGCTCTGGGCATCGGCAATCTTGCTTTCCTCTGAAACAACGGAAACGCCGTATGACTCGTTGCTCACTGAGGCGGGGATGCTTTCCTCCTCACCGCCCTGCTTTGAATAGCTCACGTTGAGCTTTCTGCCGCGGTAGTCATAGCCATTCAGCGCGGTGATGACCTTCTCGCAGTCTTCGCTGAAAAGCTGGACGAAGGAATAATTGGCAAGCACGCGGATATCGCCGATGCGCTCGCGGCCAAGTCCTGCCACGCTCACCAGCAGTCCCACCAAGTCGCGGGGGAAAACCCTGCGGTTCCTGCCTATGCTCACGAATATCGTGGACGAAACTGAGGGGTCAATCTGCACGCGGGGAGCGCGTTCGGGGCGCTCGCTGCGTTCTGCTGCGGCATTTTCCGCATTGCCCCTGTTTTCAGGATGGGAAGAAGGCCTTTCGTAGCGGGACTGCCTGTCGCGGGAATAGCGTTCCTGCCGCTCGCCTCGGTCGCTCCTGTCGCCTCGCTCGCCCTTGCGCTCATAATCCTTGTTGCTAAAGCGACCGCCGCGTCCGGCAGGAGCGTTCATAGCCTCTCTGATGAGGTATGCGGCCACATCGTTGCGGCGGAACATGGACACATTCTTCTTAAAAATTCCCTTAATTACATTAAAAGCCTGAATATCGCTTTCGCTGGAGCCCTCAACACGGGCAACCGCAGCCTTCAAAAAAGTAACAATCTGCTCTTCAGAGAGCGCATTATTAGTAGCATTGGTATACATTCTGAAAATCTCCTTACAGGATGCTCCGAAAATCTCGCTTTTCAGAGGCTCCTTATATCTACCAGATAGCCGGAACCGAGCCTTTCAAACCCCAGACGCTCGAGCAGCGATTCCATAGGCTCTGGAATAATTGTATTGGCAATCAAAAGCCAGTGAATATCCCGGCGCTTCAAATCGGACAGGCACTTCGTCAGCAAGCTTTTGCCTATGCCGAGGCCGCGGTAATTCTGTAACACAAAGAAATCGGTAATGACAACCGTTTTCCCTGCAGAAGATGGGCAAAGGGAAACAAGGATACAGCCTGCAAATTCTTCCCCGCTCGTATGGCACACAAAGCCATGCTTTTCTTTTGCGGCGGCAGAATCTGACTGCCTTTGCCATAAAACGGTCAGCGCACCCCCCACTCCGTCGGGAAACTGTGTCTGGTATTCCTGCCCGACAAGGGCGCTCCCGTGCCTTGCAGAGTCAGCATCGCGTGCCTCGTCATAATCACGGAATATAAAGTCATTTTCAAGCAAATCACCCGTTTCATCGGCATCTTCATCTGCCGAAACGGCGAGCTTTTCAAGCCCCCATGATTCGCGGAGCACGTTGTACCATTCATTGAGACGTTTTTTCATCTGGACGTCCTTGAAGAAATGCCATTTCCTTTCAACTTCCGGATAGGATTTCAGGACATCCTTGAACTTTCTGAACACCCCCCTTCCGCCTGAAAGCACGCGCTTTAAATCTTCGCGGGCAAGCGGTGAATGCAATTTATTGGTGAATTCGGAAAGCAGGGCATAACCATCCCCGCTCTGCCACTCTGGCAAGGCGTAAAACAGATTTTCGTCCACCGACACCGAAGCCGCCTCCACGAGGCAGCCCCGAGAGGCATCAACGGCATGGGCAGTATCCTGATCTTCCATTGCAAAGAGGATTGCCTCAGCCAGGGCATCGGTGAGTTCAAAAACCATAGCGCTATTGCAGTTCCGAACGTTTGGAGACAACGCGGCTGATAAGCCCGTAGCTTACTGACTCGTCAGCAGTGAGCCAGAAATCGCGGTCGGTGTCGCTTGTCACTTTGTCGAGGGGGGTCCCCGTCTCTTCGGCAATAATCTCATTGATCTTTGCCTTTGTCTTGGCAATCTCTGCCGCATGGATTTCTATATCCGTGGCAACGCCCTTCATGCCGCTTGACGGCTGATGGATAAGGTAATGGCTGTGGGGCAGTCCCAGACGACGCTCTTTCGGCGAGGCGAGCAATATGAGCGCGGCGGCGCTTGCCACCAGCCCCATGCCCACCGCGTACACCGGCGCGTTCACAAAGCGGATTGCATCAAAGATGGCAAATCCCGCGTCCACGTCTCCGCCGGGAGAATCTATATAGATATAGATGGGCTTGTCGCCATCAGCTTCCAGAATGAGGAGCTGGCGGATGATTTTCTCGGCATTATCTTCGTTGATTTCTCCGCTCAGCAAAATCTGGCGGGTCTTTAAAAACTTCTCTGCGAGGGGGTCAGGACCGTTTTCCTTCTTCTTGTCCTCTTCCTCTTCCTCATCATTGCAGACGATCTTCTTCGGGGTAAAATTCATAGGGCTATCATACTAAAAAAAAAGATTCATGTCCACAGAGCTAAGGATAAAAAAATCCCGCCTTTCGGCGGGATAAGGAGGCGGTAATACAAACGGAGAAACTGGAAAACGTCTGTATTACAAAATGGAATGTAGTATTATCTTACTTGCTTTTAGTTTTTTTGTCAATAAGCTCGCGAAATTTTTTTTGTAAAAGTTTTTTGTGACGCTTTTATCACGAAAAAAACAAGAAATTCTATTCACAATGAAAAAAATCCGATATAATAAAAGAGAAGAAATATCTATTTTTTCAGGAGCAGTTCTATTATGGCACAAAAGAAAGAGCTAGACAGGTTTGAGAAAAATGCCAAACGCGGCGTTCAAATCCAGACAAAGCTGCTAGGCATCATCCTCGGCTCGGTAGTGGGAGTGGCTATAGGGGTTACGGTACTGACCATTACCATCTTTAACAATGGACTTGTGGAAGATGCCGAGCACGGGCTTGACTACACGGCAACCGGCGTTACCGCAATGCTCGACATGCAGGAAGAAATGCTGAAAGGCTTTGCAAGCGGCATAGCGAACAATCCTTCCATACAGCAGGCGGTTTCCGATGCGGACAGCTCCACACTCAGAAGCCTTCTCCCCAGCCTTACGAACGACCTTTCCGCTGACTTTGTTGCCATTGTGGGGCGGAACAAGTCTGTGCTGAACGGCGGCGGTTACAACGTCAAAGAGGGGGCAAACGTCGGCTCCTGCGATGCCGTTACAACAGCGACGAGGGGGAGCACCGTTACAGAGTTCAATGAATTCGACAACTATACCTACGCGCAGCTTGCGGCGGTTCCCATCCGCTATGGTTCGGCGGTGGTCGGTTGCGTGGTGGCGGGCATAGACCTCACTTCTGAAAAATTCCCCAAGCAGATACAGTCAGCCTACAATGTGGAAAGCACCGTGTTCAAGGGTAACACCCGTATGGCGACCACGCTCGGCAGGAACATGGTGGGCACGCAGATTTCCAACACGGTGGTTTCAAACCAAGTGCTCGGCTCGGGCTCCACGTTCAAGGGACCTACCAAAATCGAGGGCCAACCTTATTACGCCATATACGCGCCAATCAAGTCTGGTAATGGCACGGTGACAGGCATGGTCTTCGTAGCAAAGAGCATGGAGTCAATGCAGACCATCCGCAAGCGGACGCTCATCACCGTAGCGCCCATACTGCTTGTGGCAATACTCATCCTCGTCTTCTTCAGTTACCGCTTTGTGCACTGGCTCATGTGGCGTATCTACAACGTGACGAACTTCCTCAAGGAGATGGAGACTGGCAACGCAGACCTGACGAAGCGCTGCAAGCTCTTTATCCGCGATGAAATTGGCGACCTCATCATCCACTTTGACCTCTTCCTCGACAAGCTGCAGGATATCATCAAGCAGGTGAAGGACTCTAAAGACGACCTGAGCACTTCCGGTTCCGACATGTCAGCGAGCGCGGAGGATACCGTTGACGCCATTACGCAGATTATCACCAACATTGACGGCATGTCTGCCCAGATAAGCAATCAGGGGCTGAGTGTTGACCAGACGGCAAACGCGGTCAATGATATTTCTTCCAATATAACCAACCTGAACAGCATGATTGAAGGACAGGCTTCCAGCGTGTCTCAGGCTTCCTCCGCGGTTGAGGAAATGGTGGGGAACATCTCCTCGGTAAACAGCTCTGTGGACAAGATGGCAATTTCCTTCGAGTCGCTTTCGGCAAACGCCCAGTCTGGCTTCACTAAGCAGCAGGACGTGAACGAGAGGATAAAGCAGATTGAAACGCAGTCCAAGATGTTGCAGGAAGCAAACCAGGCTATTTCCAACATTGCAGAGCAGACAAACCTGCTCGCCATGAACGCCGCCATCGAGGCTGCACACGCGGGCGAGGCGGGAAAAGGCTTCTCCGTCGTTGCTGACGAAATCAGAAAGC
>CAKZZK010000067.1 GCA_937885235.1 uncultured Treponema sp. | reverse complement strand
GTGATGGTCTGGAAAGAAACGAAAAAAAGTCGCATGGACATTCTGAAAGATGCTCCTGCCGCATTATATGGCGAATATCTTGAGGCACGGAAAAATCCGAAAATCGTCCACTATGCGGGCTATCAGAAGCCATGGAATACTGTGGACTGTGACTTTGCGGAATATTTCTGGAAATATGCGCGGCAGACTGAGTTTTATGAGGAGCTTTTGTGCTGGTTGAATCATAAAATTGTAGAGCGTGATCTATTTTCCCGCAGATTTCTGCTTAAATGTCTGTTTGGGAAGACCTTGCTTTACCGTGCATGCAGGAAGGTGTGGCGAATGCTGAGAGGGACGCACTGATTGGTTCTCTTTCGTGAATCTGAAAGATTTACTTAAAGCCATAAAAACTGATATGAAAAATTTTAGAGTCGTATGGCACATATAGAAGCGTCGGAACCATTCCCGGCGCTTTTTTTATGCCCTTTTCTTTTATGACTTTTCTGGCAGTAGCAAAAGATTTGCGTTTATGCTATACTTCTGCCATTGCATTTTGAAAAGAGGAAGGCAAAATGGCCATAGACAAATATGAAATCGTCATTGGCTGCGAAATTCACACGCAGCTTTTGACCAAGACCAAGGCATTCTGTGCCTGTGAGAACCGCTACGGCGGCATGCCCAACACCCGCGTGTGCCCCGTCTGCCTCGGATTGCCCGGCGCCATGCCGAGAATAAGCAAGGGCTATGTGGAACTGGGGGCTGTGGCGGGGCAGGCGCTCAACTGCCACATCGCGCGTTTTACCAAATTTGACCGCAAGCACTATTTTTATCCCGACTTGACCAAGGGCTACCAGATTACGCAGTATGATATCCCCCTCTGCGATAACGGTTACGTGGACTTGCCCATGGCGAAGTATCCCAAGGAGCAGCAGGCGGACGGAGCGAAATGCCGCCGCAAGAATTTTATCGGCGAGGACTGCATCAGCGCGGACGGCAAATACCGCAGGGTGCGTGTTGAGCGTATTCATCTTGAAGAGGATGTAGGCAAATCCCTGCACCTGCCGGGTACCCATTCATACATAGACTACAACCGCTCCGGTACCCCGCTCATCGAGATTGTGACCAAGCCGGATATGACTAGTCCGGAAGAGGCTGCGCTCTTTATGGAAACGGTGCAGGAAATTCTCCGCTACGTGAAGGTGACTAACGGAAACCTTGAAGAAGGCAATATGCGCTGTGATGCAAACATCAACCTGAACGTATGGGAAGATGGAAAGCTCTGGCACACGCCCATCAGCGAGATTAAAAATCTGAATAGCTTCAAGGCAATCCGTGAGGCATGTACATACGAGGCACAGCGGCAGCTCAAGGAGTTTCAGGAAGACCGGCAGGAATTCAACCCCGGCTTCAAGGTGACGATGGGCTGGGACGAGGAAAAGGGCGAGAC
>CAKZZK010000066.1 GCA_937885235.1 uncultured Treponema sp. | reverse complement strand
CTCGCGCTCGGGCTCACCCATGCCACCGCCCGCTCCCTCGTGCTGCTGGATGAGCTGGCAAGCGGCACCGACCCGCAGGAAGGCGGCGCCATCGCCATGGCCGCGCTCGACACGCTGATAGACCGCGGCGCGTTTGTCATCGCCACCACCCACCATGGCATCCTCAAAAATTACGGTTACACCAATCCCCGCTGTGTGAATGCCTCTGTGGACTTTGATGCCACCACCTTGCGCCCCACCTACCGCCTGCTCATGGGCGTGCCGGGTGAAAGCCACGCCATAGACATAGCCCTGCGCTCCGGTCTGCCGGAAGACATTGTGGCAAAGGCGCGGGGGTATATTGCCAGCGAGCAGGCTGACGTCAGCACGCTTATCAAGGGACTTACGGCAAAGCACACAGAGCTTGACGAGATGCAGCGGCAGGAGCGGATAAAGACCGCGGAACTCAGCCAGCAGGCGCATAAACTGCACGAACGGGAAATCCGCGTCAAGGAGCGGGAGATAGAGCTGCTCAAGGCAGAACACGAAGAAAGCAGTGAATTCCTCAGAAAGACGCGCAGCATGTTGGAAAACCTTGTACGGCAGCTGCGAGAGGGAGAGATTACCCGCGAAAAGACGCTAGGGGTAAAGCACTTCATTGCGGAGCTGACCGAGCAAGTGGAAAAGCAGGACTCCCGCATGGCAGAAGCAAAGCTCGCCCTTGAGCAGGAAAAGGAAGCCGCCCGCCGTGAGGAAGAGCAGCTCGCCGCAAACGGCATGAGGCTTGCAAAGGTGCGCGACCACAAGGGGGCTTCCAAAAAGAAGACTAAGCAGCGCCTGTCCAACACCGAAGCGCTCGCCACCGCGACTGTGCCTGAGCCGCTGCCCGAAAGCTCAGCGCCAAAGCCGGAGGTAAAGAAAGCCGTCCTTCTCGCTCCCGGCATGGAAATCTACGCAGGGGCTGCCCGCAGGCAAGGAACGCTTGTTGCCAAAAACAAAAACGGCACATGGAGCGTCCAGTTTGGTGCTTTCAAGATGAATGTTCCCCAGTCCCAGCTCATGCCCGCAGAAGGTGAAATACAGAGGGTTTCTGTCGCCATAGAAGGAGGAGACGGCTCCCTCATCATCAAGGACGAGGTGCCCAAATTTGAGCTGCGCCTGCTCGGCATGAGGAGCGAGGAAGCGCTTAAGGCTCTGGAACACCAGCTGGACCTCTGTGCCATCCACAATTTTCCGAGCTTTTCTATTATTCATGGCAAGGGAAACGGCATACTCCAACAGGCGGTGCGGGACTACCTTTCAAACTATCCCGGCATCAAGGACTTCTATTTTGCCCAGCCGGAAGACGGCGGTACAGGAAAAACTTATGTAAAGCTTTTTGATTAAATAGAGCCTGTGTTGTGTCAAAAACGTCAAGCCTCTTCAATTATTATAGTATGAACACAACAGAATCTATCTATGAAAGAAGCAGGCAGAAGCCTTCAATACGGGAGCTCACCCTCAAAAACGGGGTCTCTTTTCCAAGCGATGCGGAACTGGTCATGCTCATCCTCGGCTCTGGCACGCCGGAACTGCCCATCGAAAAGCTGGCGCAAAAGGTTATCATAGCCATTGACGGCTGCAACAAAGAAGAGCTTATCGACAGGCTGATGACTATCAAGGGCATGGGCTCTTCAAAGGCTCTTGCCATAGCGGCGGCACTTGAATTCGGCAGACGGCGCTGTAGTTATCTGAAAGCGGTCATAAACAAGCCGAGCGACATAATTCCCTTCATACAGCACTACGCCATTGAGCCAAAAGAGCACTTTATCTGCGCTTCTATGAACGGGGCGCATGAAATCATGCAGATACGGCTGGTCTCCGTCGGCACTATAAACCGAACGCTCATCCACCCGCGGGAAATTTTCTCGGAGCCGGTGGCAGAACATGCTTCAGCCGTCATTTGCTGCCATAACCATCCTTTCGGTCCCTGCGTACCGAGCGAGGCTGACAGGGTGTCAACCAAGCACTTGCAGGAAGCTGCGGAAATACTGGGCATCACCTTCCTTGACCACATCATAGTCACGCGCGACAAGTATTTCAGCTTTCTTGAACACGGTATGCTTTAGCCGTTCAGCATAGAAAGTAAAAGCGCCGATACTGTATAGTATAATGCTCCATAACGCAGAAATCGTTATCAGGCTTATAAATTATCTCTTCCTTGTATTCGTCCTGTTCTTTGAACGAAAGGAGTCCCGGCGGCGTGTCGTATGGCTGCTCGTGCTCTTCTTTCTTCCCGGTCTGGGAGTCATCCTCTATATTTTATTCAGCGGACACATTTTTACCGGAAACAGGCGTATGAGCGAAGTAAACGCCATAGTATACAATATTTCCAAACCGCTCAAGGAAAGCCAGAAACTCATCCTCACGCAGAACCGTACCCGCATTCCAAACCACGTCATCAAAAATTTCTTCCCGCTGATGGATATGAATTTGATGGAAGGCAGCAGTCTGCTCACCTTTGCGGACTCCACAAAGATTTACTGCTATGGCCACGAATTTTTTGATGACCTCTGCGCCGAGCTGGAAACTGCCAGGCGTTCCATCTGTATGGAATACTTCATCTTTCACTCGGATAAAATCGGCAGGCGCGTGATGGAAATCCTCTGCCGCAAGGCGCAGGAAGGAGTGGAGGTAAAGCTCATCTACGACGATTTTGGCTCCATCTGCACCCGCACCCGCTTTTTCAAGAAGCTGAATGCCGCGGGGGGCATGGCACGTCCCTTTTTCCTCATCAGGCTTGGACTGCCGCTCACGCTCAACTACCGCAACCACCGCAAGCTCACCGTCATAGACAACAAGATTGGCTTTATCGGTGGCATAAACATTGGCGATGAATATGCGAACCAGCACAAGCACAGAAAGCTGAACTGGCGGGATACAGCCATCAGGCTTACGGGCAGCTGTGTTTTTGACTTGCAGACGAATTTCCTGATGGACTGGTATTCACAGGATGCCTGGATGGGGCGGACAAAGACCATCGAAGCGGCGACCGCGTACTTTCCCCCCTCGCTGATGACGGGACTGCTCGATGCCGCAGACCTCTCCGATGAGGAAAAGCTCATCGGCAATATCTTCCAGAAGCAGCACATCCCCACGCAGGTGCTCGTGTCGGGCCCGAACAATGCCCAGAAGGCTAACATAGAGGATGCTTTCATCCGCATGATAATGAGCGCACGAAAGAATATCTATATAGAGACGCCTTATTTCACCCCCGACGAAAGCTTTTACAATGCGCTCAAAATCGCCGCGTATACGGGGGTGAACGTGAGCATCATTATCCCCGGCACGTGGGATAAATTCTATATGAAGGCGGCCTCCTCTGAGTTTGCCCGTGAGATGTGCGGAGAAGGGGTGCATTTCTATCTGTACCCCGGTTTCATTCATTCCAAGATGATTACCGTGGACAGGAAGATTGCCTCCATCGGCACGACAAACATAGACAACCGCAGTTTTTCACTCCATTTTGAAGAAAACGTGATTTTTTATGACGAACGCTTCACCAGCCGTTGCGAAAGCATCTTTGAGCGTGATATGAAGATTTCCCGCCCCGTCACGAAAGAATACTATGACAAAAAGCCCATGGCCCTGCGCGCGTTCTGGTCATTCTGCAAGCTGTTCTCCCCATTGATGTAGCTTTTAGCTTTAGATAGATGGCTAGAATTTGTTTGCGGATTGTGCTATCCTTCTTGCAGTGACACGAAAACAAAAGTTCCTGTATGCGGCATGGGCTTGCAGTCTGTTTGCCGCCGCCCTGCTGTTTATTCCCCCTGTTCAGAATGTGCTTGCCCGCTTTATTGCATCGCTGGCAGGAAACGGAAGCTATCTGCAGTGGCAAAAGCGCTTTGCATCGTATGGAAGCAGACCGTTCTGGCTGCTTGCCGTCTTGCCGGTATTTTTCTTCTATCAATTCAGAAAGCTCTGGAATATGCCGCAGAAGGCGGATGACGAGTACGGGCGGCTCTTTACGGCTGCTTTCTTGACCATCACGTCCATCTGCATTATGTTTGTCTGCACGACAAGCTCTCCGCTCTATCCGTTTAATACCTGGGGGGATTCAAACTGCTTTTTCATCATGGGCAGGGGAATAGTCAACGGCAGGGTGGCATACCGGGATTTATACGAACAGAAAGGACCGTTTATCTATTTCATCCATGCCCTCGCAGCTTTTCTGTCTCCCAACAACTTTCACGGGGTCTTCATTATAGAATGCATTGCGGCAAGCTTTTTTTCTTTGTTTGCCTATAAAACGCTCCGTCTCTTTGCCCCAAAGGAAATCCTCTTTCTTATGCCGCTCTTGACGGCGGTTATACATGCCGCCTACAATATGTCTATGGGCGACCTTGCAGAGGAATTTGCCATTCCGTTTTTTATGTATGCCCTTTACGTTTCGACAAAGCACCTGTATCAGGACAGCGATTATACAGGCAGAGAGCTGGTGGGAATTGGCATCTGCTTTGGCTGCGTTTTCTGGATGAAGTACACGCTCTGCGGCTTCTTTATTGGCTGGATTGCGGTACCAGTCTTTGTCTACTGCCGCCGGGGAAAACTGAAAGAACTGGGGCTTTGCATAGTTTTCTTCCTCTTGGGCTTTTTCCTGTCTACGCTTCCGTATTTTTGCTACTTTGGCTATCACAGAGCCATAAAGGATTTGCTGACTGTCTATTTTTATAACAATATCTTCATTTACAGCTCTTTGGGGGAAACGGGGCAGGAGGGTGCAAAGCTGTCTTTGCTTGAGCGTCTGGTGACGATGGGTAAAAACTGCATACATCCGCTGTTTCGTATTCTGCATAAAAACTTTTATGTAAGCCTCTTGCTGCCGGGAAGCCTTGCGTACTTGTTCGTGTTGAAAAAGCGCGCGGTCTGCATAAACGTCTTACTCACTATGCTGACATCATATTTCTTTATCTATTTTCTGAATGTCTACTGGCATTATTCTTCAGCTGTGTTCAATATGTACATCATTTTTGCCGCCATTCCGCTGTACCATATGCTGTTTCAGACGAAGCTCCGGCAAGGCTTGTGTGCGTTTTCCGTGGGGCTTTTTTCGCTCTGCTTTTGTCTCTTTACCTACCGCTTTGCGTATATGGCGAAGACAGCGCGGGAGGAGCTGCCCCAGTATAAATTTGCCGCCTACCTTGCAGAGCAGGACATAGCGGAGCCAAGCTTGCTGACGGTGGGCTTTATGGATACAGGATTTTACACCGTTTGCAACATACAGCCCAGCTGCAAGTATTTTTCATCGCTGAACATTCCTCTAAAGGATATGGAAAACTCTCAAAAATACTATATAGACCATGGCATTACCGATTTTGTCATCACCAAGACACAGGAGGATTTTGAGCAATATGCCTTTGTCATGAAGCTTGAGCCGTATTATGTGTACCGGAGGCGTGAGCCCCTGTAGGTTTTATTTTCCCAATACAGCTCCTGCGGCACCGAATATGCCGAGGCTTGCCAGCATCATGATGATGCCTGCGAGCAGGACACCGCCTATGACGGCAAGGACTGTCTGGCGGAATTTCATATTCAAAAGGCTTGCCGCGAGTGTCCCTGTCCATGCACCAGTGCCGGGAAGCGGAATGCCCACAAAGAGCAGAAGGGCTATGAACAGCCCGTGCCCTGCCTTAGCCTGCAGCTTTTCCCCCGCCTTTGTTCCCTTTACCAGAAAAAACGAGCATATTCCGCCGATGAGTTTCTTGTCCTGCCCCCATTCAAGAAAGCGGCGGGCAAAGAGATAGATGACGGGCACAGGCAGCATATTGCCTATGATGCAGATGATGTAGGAGGGAATGATGGGCAGCGCCCATGCCTGCGAAAAAGGAATGGCGCCCCTCAGTTCAATGAGCGGCACCATTGATATAAAAAATATGGCGATAAATTTTACTAGCATACGTGAGCTAAGTATATAGCATATTTCTGCGGATTATACAATAGGAGGTCAAAGTTGATTCAAGGTTTCCGCAGAGCCATTCCAGGGCAACCGCATTATAATAACCTTTAGAATATGTTGACAAAGCTCTTTAGCATATCATGTACTGGGCTGGGATAGTCAGATGGGAGAGGGACAGATGTTGTTAGTTTTTTCTTAATTTAATCGCCATTTGTACATTGGCTTATTATCGATGCGGTGTTATGGACTATTGTGTTATTTATTTTTCTTGTATTTCC